>JARRRG010000007.1:0-20971 GCA_037380965.1 Deltaproteobacteria bacterium | reverse complement strand
GTCAGTGCTGGCTCGACTCCTCCCCGGACGCTCTCTCGGGGAACACTGGACAACGTTCGTCCGAGTATGCTACGCGAGGGAGGGCCTTTCATCCCCTCGAAGGAAGAAAACCTGTGAGGAGGGAGCCAACGATGAAAAAGCTCTGTCTAATTGTTGCCATGATGGTTGCGGTGGGCCTTGTGGTCGGCCTGTACGCGGACTCGGCCTCGGCATTTTTCGGCGGTAAATTTGGAATCTTCGGCGGAGGCGCGAAAGCACGCATGCACCCGGCATACGGCGCGTACGGCTGCTATTATCCATGCTATGCGCCTTATTGGTACTATCAGCCGGGCTATTGCGGCCCGCGTGTCAAGATGAAGGCAAAGAAGAAGGCGATGCCGAAAGCGAAGTCAAAAGCAATGCCGAAGGCAAAATCGAAGGCAAAGTCGAAGTAACAGAAAAACCACACGAATTTCGTGATACCGGCCCCCGGCCGCGCGTGAGCACGGGGGGCGAGGCTTTTGTTTCGGGCGTCCGATTTCGAGGGGATGAAATAAAGGCCGCAGCGGCAGGGTGTGTGCTCGCAGCCTGAGCCGAATCCTATCGTACTTCACGAACCGGCTAGACTGAAATTATACCACTTCGCCATTTAACAAGTAGACTTTCGGGGTCTACGATGGGGGATGCTCGAAGGGAGACGTGAGTCTACCCCTTCGAATGATGGCGCAGCATGGCGCTCTTACCCTGTATGTCCGAGGCGTAGCCATCCCGCGGGACGCGGGACTGGGACCACCGACCTGGATTACAATCATAATCGCGAAATGGTATCAGCAGCAACCGGTGCCTGTGCCGGCACGAGAGTCGTCGGAGCCTGAACACGGGACTGTCTCTTGCTCATCGATAGAGCAGCACGAGGAACTGCGGCGGCCTAGCGCCGCGTTGATCACCGCGGTCGCGCATCCGACGCCCGTCTGAACCGTTATAGCCTGTGCGGGACAATTCATGGCGCATGCGCCACATTCCATGCATGCATCCCGATTGTCTATCGCGACCGCGCCGTCATCCTTCACCATTACTGCATGCGGACAGACCTGCAGGCACATTCCGCAGCCGACGCATTTTTCCCGATTGAATTTCAGGGTCACCACGTTCTTCAGATACTCAAGCCGTCCCATCATCAGAGCTCCTAACCTGCAAAGCGAGATCCCACCAGGAGACCGATACCCGCTACCGCGGCTATGATCTGCAGTGGCACAGCCACCCGCATCTCTCTCTTCACACCGGAGAGCGACGTGTATGTCGACGCACCCGTGAAATTCATCGCGACATAGGCCGCGAGCGCGGGCACAATCAGCATCCATGCAAGGATATCGAGGCGTTCCGGCAACTGTCCCCAGGCATCGGCCCGCGCAAACGCGAGACCCAATGCAGCCACCAGGCCTACCAAAGCCCCCTTCATCGAGAACGCTCTCCCCGGAAGCCACGGCAAGAGAATCGGCGTCAAGACAGCGCCCGCGAAAACGGCCACGAGCAGAGCATATACGGCGAACAGTCCGAAATGCAACGCGTTCGCCCAGAAAGTCCCCGGTCCACCGAGGCCCGCGAGGAGAAACACCGCGGGCACAATGATCAATGCATATTTGAATGCCTCGGCGAGCTCGACCGGTATGAGCACGAGTCGCTCACGCAGTCCGAAGGTTTTCCGGCGCATCGAGGGGGTGGCCTTCAGGCCGGCGTCAATGAACGCGCGAATATCCGCGGCTTTGATTGGGCCGTAGGTTACGGAGAACCCTGACAGCCTCTTTACCTGATGTGCGGCCACGCCGGGTCCTGCCAACTGGGGGAGAATCACTCGGCGATGAGAGACTACCCGCGCAAGGTGTCCAGGACGAGAATCCAGACGTTCATGCCGCCAAGGCATCTTCTCAACGAGTCAAAACTGAGCTTGTAGTTGGCAGTGACAAGAACCTGCGAATCCGCGTCCGGTTCTCCAACGGCATATAAACCGGGCTCCACCGTGTACCGGTGGCGACCCACACCCCACCGCACCTTGAACGACCCAAAACGGTCTTTCCACGAAAGTACGGTGGAGACCTTCGGCACCTCACCGGCCCGCGTCCGGACGGATCCGTTCACAAAAGGCTGTTTGTCACGAGAGAGGCTCACCCGAGCCTGGGGTTTCGGCCCTCAACACGACGGCTGATTTGTCCCGTCACCGCGGGGAGGAGGGGGAGAGGGCGCGCGTACCCGCGCTTCGGTCAATCGGTCGGTGTGAGCGCTTTGGATTTCGCTCATTGTTCGGCATTCCTCGTCAATCGTGAGATATGGCGTACCCGGACGATCCAGCCGGATCCGAGTCACGTACATTTTAAACCCCGTACCTCCCCGGCGCAATAACCCGATGAGGGTCCAGGGCCTCTTTGACTCGCTTCATCAGTTGCTGATACCCAGGATTGGCACCCAGGATTGTTTCCATGTAGGGGGTTGGGCACCGGTACGGACGGTATTCGTGCAGATCGAGAAGCCCACAGAGCCGATCGTACGTTCTCTCAGCCCGTTCGGCTTCTTCCGCGTTCGTTCGACTGAAGAGCAGCGGAACGAGCACAACGAACGTTCTCGGATTGAGCTGAATCAATGCGGCTGCTGTCTCAAACGTGTCTTCCAGGCAAATCCGCTTGACCTGTTCCACGAAAACCTGGATTTCCCGACCCCTGGCCGGCAGAATCGGGGCAAACCACATGAGGCCGCACCCGTCCCGAGCCGGATTCAAATTGCTCGATGGTTGCCGTTCTTTGTTTTTGAAATACGCGGTGCCCAGAAAACGCTCGTCCGGCTCACCCCTGAGCGCCGGATACAATGACACCAGGGACTCCAGGATATCGGGGGATACTTTGGAGCCGACGAGGTGGAGGAGCGACTGAAGCCCCTGATAAAAAACGCCCGTGATACCGTCCCGGTGCACTCCGCGAACGAGCGCGGTCAAGAATCGTTCCGAAGTCATCCCCATAAAGGTAAGTCTGCCCAATGGCGAAAGACGTTTTCGGATCTCGCTTCTGTTGGCCTTCACCTGGCGACGGGTTCCGTACACTCCCCCGATGAACGTCCATGGAGCGAGTCCCTCATGGAGCGCCCATTCCTCGATGTCTTGCTCACTCAGGCACTGCTTTCCTTTGAGCAAATGATCCGGATATCCAAACGTGCGGGCCAGTGCCATAAACTCATTAAAGGCGTGGCAATTGCCGACGATTCTCTGCAATCCCAGTTCACGGTGCGCGTCGATGGCCGGGGCAAGGAGTTCCGCGTGAGAGATCTCAAGAACGAACGCCTGGAACGCTTCGGGTTCCGGCATGAGCCACAAACCCGCTTTGGTGACCACACCCAGGCTGGATTGTGCGAACAGACCGTCAACAAAGGGCCCCACACCCCACTTGTACGTATATCTCGTGGGGCATTGTTCCGGTATCCCTCCGGTCGTAATGACTTCGCCATTGGCAAGAACAACTTCCATACCGCAGAGGTGCCCAAAATGATCGCCGTAGGGGGTGTAGCCGACCCCCTTATCCAGTGCATTGCCGATGAGACTGCAATCCGGCGACGAGTCGGTGCAATCAATCCAGAGCCTGGAGCCGCTGCTCTTCAGGTATGCGTTGAGCTGCCCCTGACTCACGCCGGGCTCGATCACCGCGTAGCAGAGCTCTTCATTGATCTCGCAAATCCGGTTCATTCTCTCGAGAATAAGAATGAGAGCCCCCTCCTGCAGCGCGAGCACCGTCCCGTACCCCCAGTTGCGTCCTCCACTGAAGGGCCACACCGGAATCTTGAGCTCGCTGAACAGTCGAACGATGCGAGACACCTGATCGACATTTTCGGGAAGCGCGATCGCCCCACACTTCCGAGACCACGGAATGGTGCAGCGGGAGTACAACTCGATAGCTTCGGAGGAATGCAGGAGGTAATCTGAGCCACAGATTTCCGCCAGGCGTTTCAAGAGGTCAGGTTTCAAGCGAGGGCCCTCTCGTGGAATTCCCGGACACCTGTGATCGAGCGTTGTGATTCTAAATCGGATAGTGTCCCGCGGCAAGGACGTCTTGATCTTGTTGAAAAAACCCGCGAATATAACTTATGAGTTCATAAGCAGATCGCCATTGCGAAAATCTTGGCCTGTGCTAAAAATGCTACTGAAATCGGTGCCCTGCCGAACGACTGAAGGCCGATTCAGGGTAACGGAAGCCAGGTATGGCTCCTGCTGCCTCCCGGTCTTCGGCTGGGTCAGTCCTGCACGGGCTCGATCAGACAAACCGGTACCATTCGGATGAAACGCTGCCGCGAACCATCCGACCGGCTATATCAGGCCCTGTCTATCCAGTATAGAGCTTCGGAACAGCAAAAACTTCCGTAATCTCGACGTGATGTTCCGAAAAAGATGGTGGACTTAACAGGCAGTTAACAATCACTGCTTCATGGTGCGTGACCGAATCGACCTGTCTCGAGAACCCGGAGGGTCTTCTCTCTGACGAATTTCGAAAGCCCTTGCCCGCGTGTTCCTGAAAGGCTCTCCGCGTTCTGAGATCCTGCAAGAGGAGGCGACATGGACGACAGATGGCTGCACCTCTTCGAGGATTTGGGCAAAGAGCATAACGACATGGTCGGCAAGAAGTGCGCGAACCTGGGGGAAATGGCCAGGATCGGTCTTCCTATCCCCGAGGGTTTTGCACTCTGCCTCGATGCCTACCGGAAGTTCATGGACGTCACCGGCGCTGCCGACGAGGTGATTGAGTGCATAGAGAGCCGGCTGAATTCGCTCGAGAGCATAGCGGAAATCATTGAGCTGAGCCGGGCCATCCGCCGCACCGTCGAATCAAAGCCGATGCCGCCTGAGATGGAGGGGACGATTGTGTGTCACTACGACGAGCTGGGTGCTCGCTGCGACATGGATGAGCCTCCCGTCTCCGCCCGGTCGGCAGGTGCCGTCAGCCACCCGGGGCAATACGAAACCCATCTCAATGTGAAGGGAAAGAATGATCTCCTCGAGAAGATCAAACAGGTCTGGTGAAGCACCTTCAATCCCACTTCGCTCTCCTTTCGCCACAAGAAGGGATTGCCTCTGGAAAGCGATCCGATAGGCGTGGCCGTTCTGAGAATGGTCAACGCCCGCGTCGCCGGCATCGTCTTCACCGCGGACCCCAATACCGGCGATACGTCACGCATGATCGTGGAGGCCAACTGGGGCCTTGGTGAGAGCGTGGTGGGAGGGGAATCGATGCCCGACACCTACATTGTCGACAAAAAGACATTCAAGATCCGTGAAAGAAGATTGGGGACGAAGTCGAGGTTCGTTGTTCCCTCTGAAAAGGGCATAGTGGAAGAGGAGACGCCGGAGGAAATGTGCTGTCGTTTCTGCTTGTCCGACGAGGAGGTCGCGGAGATCGCGAAAGCGGGAGTGCAGCTCGAAGAGCACTTTGGTGTGCCGCAGGACGTGGAATGGGCCATTGACGGAGATCTTTCCTTCCCCGAAAGCGTTGTTTTGTTGCAGACCAGACCTGAGGTCATGGCAAAGAAGAAGGCACCCGTGGATCAGGTGCTCGATCTGATGATGAACCGCTTTGTCAAGCTGTAGAGCAAATAGGGCTGGAAACCTGCGAGCTCGGAAGAGCCGGCGCGCCTTCAAGGTCACTTTTCTGAAAACGCGTTGGTATGAGGCGGAATGGAAAGCGCAAGCGAGGCGGTCAGGAACCTTCTCCGCGATCCTGACAAAAGAATGGGCAGGGCGCATGAAGCATTGCCAAGAAACCCACAACACTTCTTATGCCTGATCCGGGGCTTCATCTCGATCCAGCGAATCGATATCGCCATCATCGTGCGTGCAAGGTAAAACGATATAACGTTCAACTCGACGGACGCGGGCATGATCGTATCGATCACGGGGAGTATCCGAGCCTTCGGGACGATCATCTTCTGAAACCGTTCAGAGGGAAAGGGCGGGTGCCTGCCGCGACCGTGTAAGTGATCTCCACCCTATCCTCCCTGCTTCGTTACCGGGAAGGATCTGATTCCGGAAAAAGGCGGACGCCTGGTTCGTTCAATGCAAGATCAAAGGAGGGAACATGTTACACGACGCGTATGATCTGAGCTTCTACGAATTTGACGATGAAAAGGACGTGCCGGAATACGGAGTGCTCCTCTGCGACGTTGTTCATGGGAGACCACCGATGAAGCCAATGTACATGGGCATCGGCTGGTACTGGTACTATCATGGAGTCCGCCATGGAGCTGCAACGCTGTGTCTGCCGACCACGCACGGATGGGACTCGAGATTCGTCAAAGGCTACCCCTATATTACCGCCATAAAGACGACGCCCGAAGAGGCGGCCCAGCGTGAGCCTATTTTCAGAGAGAGGATAAAGCCCTTCCTCGAAAACTTCGACGAGGTCTGGGACGCTTACAAAACCGAGTTGCTCGAAATGTATAAGAACGCGAAAGAGTCTCGGGGCCTCAAGGAGTGGGATGATATAAAAAAGTTGGATAACAGTGAGCTCCTTTCCTTCTTCCTGGACTTCGCGTTTGTCATCAATCGAAAGGAGGGAGAGGTCCACTTTATCATGCTCATGGCCTCGTACTATATAAGCGGCCTGTTTCAGGAGATGTGGCGCTCGTCCTTTGGTGTTGAAGCTCCCATCGACCCCGATTTTCATCGCGTGATGGCAGGTTTCGAGGCGCAAGACACCAGAGTACTCCGGGGCCTGTGGCAGCTTGGCAGGAAGGCCGTTGAGCTGGGCCTGGATGAAGTATTCACTTCAAACACGGATGATGAAGTCATTGCAGCGCTCAACTCGAGTGACACGGGCAGGCAGTGGACGGAGGCGTACCATGACTTTCTCCTGGAAAACGGGTGGAGATGCGACCGGATGCATGCCTACGACACGCCTGCGTGGATCGAAAAACCGGGTCTTGGCATCGGTCGAATAAAGATGCTGATGGCCAACGATCTATTTCCTTTCGATGCAGAGCGTGAACGGGTCATTCGGGAAAGGGAAATCACGGAGAAGAACGTACTCGCCAAAATTCCTGAAGACCAGAAAGATGCCTTTGCGCTTCTTATGCGGGCTGCCCAGAAGTCAGGTTACTGGAGCGAGGATCATACCTTCTACTGCGATCTCTACATCGGTTCCATGGGAAGATGGATCATTACCGAGTTCGGCAGGAGGTTCGCGGAAGCCGGGTGCATCGATCAACCCGAAGACGTTCACTATCTGCATGTGAACGAGATACGGAAAGCCGCCATCCCCATGGGCAGGATAAACCTTCGCCCGTACGTCGAGCGACGAAAGAAACGCCATGAGGAGCACCTCCAGATAGAGCCGGAACCCTTCCTGGGGGACATCAGCAAGGCGCAGGAGGTGCTGCGAAGTGACCCCACTCTCGTGGTTTCCACACAGCTTCCCATTGTGAGAGAGGAGCTCAAAGCAGACCTTTACGGAGCGGCAGCAGCTCCAGGCATGGTCGAGGGCGTGGCCCGGGTGATCATGAACGAGAGCCATTTGTCGGAACTGGAGCCCGGTGAAATACTGGTGGCGCCCGGGACCTCCGCGTCCTGGTCGGTTGTGTTCAGCGTTGTGGCCGGACTTGTAACCGACGGCGGTGGTGCGCTCTCTCATCCCGTCATCATGGCCCGAGAGTTTGGGCTCCCCTGTGTGTCCGGCTGCGTCGAGGGAACCCAGAAAATTAAGACCGGCGAACGGGTACGGGTCGACGGTGACCGGGGAGTGGTCTACATCCTTGGCAAATAGCCGGGGAATAGACTGTCAAACCGTTCAGAAAGAAGGTGCGCGATTCCTCAGAACATGCGTGGCGAACATACGAACCTGCAAGCATTGAAGGGTAAGGTGGTACCGCGGCAGACTGCCCTTCTCATCGTCGACATGCAGAAGGACTATTGCTGCAAGGGAGGAATCTTCGACAGAAGGGGATTTGATGTCACCCGTGTCGATCAGCTCGTAGAGCGGCTCAACGATTTCCTGGACAAAGCCCGACGGGTGCTCGAGCACATTGTTCACGTGAAGATGACCAAAGTCCCCGGACTCCTTTCCCCGTCAGCGGCAGAGCTCTATGGACGACTGTCCCTCGAGAGAGACTATGATCCCGCGTACGGGGAATTCTACAAGATAGTCCCGCAGGCGGGGGAGATGATTCTCCCCAAGTACAAGTATTCGGCGTTTGTCTCGACCTACCTGGATCAGTTTCTACGGTCAAACGGGATCAAGACATTGGTCATCACGGGTGTTGCCACAAACGTCTGCGTGGAGTCTACGGCCAGAGACGGCTTCATGCACGATTACCACATTGTGGTGCCCGCAAACCTGACTGAAGGTACGAGTCCCGAGGCCAAGAAGTGGTCGCTCTCCAACATTGACTTGTTTTTCGGCGAGGTTGTTGATTCAGAGGATCTGTTGCGATGCTGGGGAATCAGCGAGCAAGAAACCTGACGTGGATCGATCACCGAATGAGGGCACGTAGGGAGAAACAGCGGTCGAAGCGTGCGGCCGCGCGTGGAACATATTCGGCATTGCCGTACTGAATAATGCGAAATGAGAGAAGTGGTTTCGTCCTGCCCTTCAAGGTCGGAGCGTGAACGGACAGAGGAGAGCCTACAGGCCCAAGTAGGCCTTCTTTACATAGGCGTCCTGGGCGATGGCCGCGCTCTCCCCTTCCAATACCACTCTCCCATTCTCCAGGACATAGGCTCGATCGGCCGCTTCCAGCGCATTCTGTATGTTCTGTTCCACGATCAGTATCGTGACACCCCGGTCGTGGAGATTCGCAATGAACTCGAACAGCTCTTTCACAATAACCGGGGCCAGTCCATAGGACGGTTCGTCAAACATGCAGAGCTTCGGATGTGCCATCAGGCTCCTGGCCATGGCAAGCATTTGACGCTCGCCGCCGCTCAAAGTGCTCGCGAGCTGTGCACGTCTGTCCCTGAGCCTCGGGAAAATCTCAAACACTTCTTCGATCGTGGCTTCTCTCTTTCTCCAGTTCTCCTGGACGTACGCGCCCATCTCCAGGTTTTCACGTACCGACATGTCAGGAAAGGGCTTCCCGCCTTCCGGAACATAGCACACGCCCAGGTTGACAATGTGGTACGGGGAAAGGCCGTTAATTTTCTGCCCGAGGAATGTGATCGTGCCCGAGCGGGGCTTGAGGATACCGGAAACGGTATTGAGGATGGTTGTTTTTCCGGCCCCGTTTCCTCCGACCAGCGTCACTATTTCTCCCGCTTCGACCGTAAACGAGATGTCCCACAATACGTCGATCTTGCCGTACCCGGCATGGATATTGTTGAGTGCAAGCATTTTCTAGGTTCCCAGGTAGATTTCTCTCACCCGGTCGTGTGACGCAATTTCCTCGGGTGTACCCTCGGCAAGCTTGACGCCGTAGTGGAGCACGATTATCCGATCGGACACGCCCATAATGGCCTTCATCACGTGCTCGATCATGAAGATGGTCACGCCTCTCGATCGTATGCGGTCGATCAGCTCCATGGCCTCTGCCACCTCGGTCGGATTGAGCCCCGCCATGACCTCGTCGAGCAAGAGGAGGTCCGGCTGTGTGGCAAGTGCTCTTGCAACTTCGAGCCTCTTCTGATTGGCAACCGTCAGATCTCGCGCGGGAGTCCGGGCGAGATCGGAAAGCCCGACAAATTTCAACAATAGTCCGGCTTCCTTGTCAGCATGCGCGGTACGGACGGCCTTTGAGACTCCAAAAAGTGATGCGAGCTTGACGTTCTCGAGCACATTCATGCTCCCAAAGAGATTGACGAGCTGGAACGTTCTGGCAATTCCGAGCCTGCATATCTGGTGAGGTTTTCGTCCGGTGATGTCCCTGCCTTTGAAGACAATCGTTCCTGACGTGGGGGCAAGATGCCCTGATATCAAATTGAAAATAGTGGTCTTGCCAGCTCCGTTCGGACCGATCAGCCCGACAACTTCCCCTGGCGCAATCTGGAAATCAACGCTCGCTGACGCGGCCAGTCCGCCGAAATACTTTACCAGGCTTTTGACCTCAAGCATGGTCACTCTCTCAGGCTTGAGCCGCTCTTGCCCAATTGCGCGCCCGTTCCAAGAATCCGGTCAGCCCCTGAGGCATGAACAGGATCACGGCCACGAGGATGATTCCGTAGAGGAGATTGTAGTAGTACGGGAACGTGGTGAGGAGGAGATCGGCCAGAAGGGTGAGCGCAACAGCTCCCACCACCTGACCCCGTATGTTCCGGATGCCGCCGAAAATGGCCATCAGAACGGGCATGAACGAGAAAAGGGGATTGAACGCGATCGAAGGATCTATGTACGTCCAGCGTGTCGCCATGACGACCCCCGCGCAACCCATGAAAAAAGAGGTGCCGGCAAAGGTTACGATCTTTATAAGGTCTACATTGATCCCAATGTGGTCGGCAGCCTCTTCAGATTCTCCAATCCCCCTGAGAGCCAATCCAAATCGAGAGACCTGCAGGCAGTACGCCCCGATCACTGTTGCCAAGGCAATGGCGATCATACTGTAGTACACCGTGACGTCACCGACGGAAAACACCACTCGCCCAACCGTACCGGTGATATTCACTTCCCACCACAGAACCGCGTGCCGGATCAATTCGCTGAGCCCGAACGTGAATATGGTGAAGTACATCCCACGAAGCCTGAGGCTGGATAAACCGACCAGAAAGGCAAGTCCGAAGCTCAGCAAGCCTCCCACCAGCGTCAGGACGGGGAGGGGAACCGCGGTTCCCAGGGTCGCGGACGTGTAAATGCCAACCCCGAAAAACGCGGCCGATGCAAGCGAAATGTAGTTCGTGGGGCCGCAGAACGCGGCCCAGCTCACCGTGAGCACCAGGTACATCAGGATGCTGTTCAACGAGATGACCGTGTACCGAGAGACAAACGTCGGAGCCGCAAGCAAAACCACCAAGCCTCCTGCCGCTACGAGCACTCCGCCTATCCCGAACCACGGTTGACTGCTGTCATGCATCTTTTCGCTTCCCCAGAATGCCGGTCGGCTTCAAGAGCAGCAGAAGCAGGAAGATGACGTAGTAGGCAATCAAAGATAACCCCGGATGGACATACATCACGATGTTTCCTACCAACCCGAGTATGAGCCCGCCGATCAAGCTTGCCAGGATGTTGCCCAGACCGCCCAAAACCACGGCAATGATCGCAATAATGGTGTACGGCAGGCCCATCTGCGGCGTGATCTCGAACATCATGCTCAGCAGCGCGCCCGCGACACAGGCCATCATGGCCCCCAGGCCAAAGCACAAGCCGAGGGTCAGGTGAATGTTCACCCCCATCAGTTGCGCGGTATTCACGTCCTGGGCCGCTGCCCTGATAGCCTTACCCAGACGAGTGCGGGCCATGAACAGATAAAGGGCCAGCCCGATAATCAGGGCAAGAACCAGGGCCACCAGCCGATTCGTAGCGTATATGGCTCCCCCCAAATTCACTGTCGTGCTCAGATACGTGTAGCCTCTGATGTCCGAACCCCAGACGAGCAGAGCGAGGTTCTGTAAGATAAAGAGAAGGCCGAACGAGGCCAGAAGCGAGTTTCCTTCAAAAGCAGCCGCGGAGGCCGAGCTTCTCCTGAGGTATTCGAACATCATGCGATGGATGAGAACACCGATCAAGAAGAGTGCCGGGCATGAAATCACGAGGGAAATGAGGGGATTGATCCCATAGATCGTGTACAGGGAGTAGGTCGCGAACGCACCCACCATGATGAATTCGCCATGAGAGACATTGAGCACTCTGGCCACACCGTACTGAAGCCCCAGACCCACCGCGATCAAGGCATAGAGCCCCCCCATCATTATGCCGCCGAGAATCACGTCCAGAATGATCGTCGGGTCCATATCAGGCATTGGAGACTTCCATGTGCCCTGTAGATCGACCTGATCGAGAGCGGACGAAACCTGGTTCACGGGAGCACACCGCCCGGAAGTCTCCGCGCGTGGCCGGGCAGCATGCCGGTTTGCCTCCTCCTACTTCTTCGGCCACGGAGGCTTCGGGAATATCGGTTTGGCCGTCCGCTTGTCTTTTGCCGCCACTACTTCGAACTCGCCGTTTTGCCACTGGCCGATCTCGCCGGGCGACTGCACGTTGAATCCCCCCTCGAATTTCACCGGACCGATGACCGTGGGAAACGTTTCAGTTGCAATACAGTCTCTCAGTTTCTTTCTGTCGAGACTCCCGACCTTCTCGATCGCTTGCTGAAGGACCTGAAGCGAGGCGTACGCGAATGCGCTTCCCCATCTGTCGGGCTCTTTTTTCCATCTCTTCACGTGCCGCTCGAAATATTCCTTGGCCCCGGGGTACTTGAGTTTCGGGTTCCATGCCCCTGCTCCCATGACACCCTGGACGGTTTTTGTTCCGAACTTGTCCCGGTAAACCGGAAACGCCACCCCTACCCCCAGGTAGAAGACCTTCGGGTTTAATTCGATGCTGATCGATTGTCCGGTGATCAGAAACGTGTCAGGTGGATACGACATGCCGAGCAAGGCATCAACATTCTCCGCTTTAACCGTTTTCAGCAGCGGCGAGAGATCCTTGGCGCCCAGAGGGTAACTCTTTTCGAGCACCACGTTCATGCCTTTCTTCTTCAGTGCCGGCGCTACCTTGCCGGTCCACTCTATGCCATAGGCATCGGCCACGTAGATGAGCGCGACTTTCTTCACTCCAAGCTCTGCGAGAAGGTTCACCAGCGATGCGCCCTGTTCCCGCGGCATGTTCAGTATACCGAAGAAATAGGGTACGCGTTTCGCTATTTCCCTGAGCTTTTCCGACGAGACGGTGGGGCCGATCACCGGGTAACCGTATTTGGTGGCCACCGGGGCAATCGCAAAGTGCATCGCGGTTCCCCACGGCGGCAAGAGCAAATCCACCTTGTCTTGCAGAATCAGTTTTTCCACCAGCTTGACCATGGTGCCGACGTCACTCTTGTCGTCATAAATGATCAACTCCACCGGCAGTTTTTTCCCGTACTCCTTGACGTAAATCCCTCCCTTCGCGTTGACCTCCTCAACCCACATCTTGTAGTTGGGAATCTGCGTCATGGACGCCCCCGGCGCATACGGTCCCGAGAGGGAGATGGCCGTGCCGATCTTGATCTTGTCCTTGCCGCTGGCACCAAGAGGCCATACCAAAAGGACAACGGCCAGGAGCATACACACCAAAATCATCGCGGATCTTGTTGGGTTTCTCATTTGTTCCTCCCTTCAGGGTGTGATGGGTTACTCGGTGCCCCTTCTCCATCGGTGCGAGAATCCCGCTGGTGTCCGGGCAAACTCGGATCTCGAGGAGGAGGTCGGCACTCATGACGGGCCTTCCATTCGTCGGACCCCCAACCGACGCGGTTGACTGCCATCCGCCTCATCCGATTCCAGGCCGGCCGGCGAACCGATCACGTCGCTCGGACCGCCCTCTCGGGGCACATCGTCTCAGGGCTCCAGCTCGGCCGTTGTCAGGTCAACCGGTGTGCTTCCTCTCGTATCAGCCGGCACGGCATCGAACAGTCAGAGGTTGCCGGCAAAGCCCCCCAGGCAGGCTCATGCCACCAGATAGTCGTAGTACTGCCGGACAATGCGATACTTGGTCACCTGCTGGCCGCCGAGCCACAACTGGGTGATCTTTGCATCGCGCAGGTATTTTTCGAGATGATACTCTGGAGACAAGCCGTTGGACCCCATGAGCTCCATGGCTTTGTTCACGATCCACACGCAGGAATCCGCGGCGTAGGAACGCAGGATGCTGGCCTTGGCCACCATCTCGTTTGTGAATGGTGGGCCGTACGCTTCGGGCCGTTCCATCATCCATGCGTAATTGTACACAGCGCCTCGGGTCATCTCGAGGCGAATGGCCATATCAGCCAGAATGCCGGCCGCGAGACTCCATTCCCGAACGGGTTTCCCTCCGCTCTGCCGCGTGCCCGTATATTCGACCGCGATGTCAAACGCGGCCTGGGCTATGCCGAGTGAAATGGTCGAGGAGTGCCATTGCGTACCCGACATGGTCGCGTAGTAGAATTGCGCATCGGCACCCGGACCGGCAAGACGGTATTCCTTGGGAACCCGCACGTTGTCATAGAAAACGCTCGCGTTCACAGAGGTCTTGAAGCCCATTTTCTCTTCAGGCTTCCCAAAGGAGAGGCCCGGCGCGTCATGGGGAACGAATATGAGTGCGATGCCCTCTTCTCCCACGCTGGGATCGGTGTTACATATCGTCAGATATACCGAAGCCAACCCTGCATGGCTTGGCCAGGATTTCGTGCCGTTGATTACCCACTCATCGCCTTCGAGCTTCGCGGTTGTCCTGATGCCCCGGCCTTGAAACAGAGGGTGGTTTCCAGCGACCATGGCCGCGTTCCTCACCAAGCCTGCGTTGTTGCCCGCGGTGAGGCTGATGCCGGCGTCGCCCCGCGCGAGCTCCTCGCAAATGATTCCAAGGGCAACCGGCGATCCGGGGCCGGTGCCGCCGTACGCTTCCGGATAGCCGGCCTTCTGAATGCCTACATCCACGAGCTTCTGGTGGACTTGCTCCACAAGGGCGTAGTCTTCTTCCAATTTCTCCCTGACGGGCATGATTTCCTTGTCGACGAATTTTCGGATCATGTCCCGAATGCCATTTTGCTCCTCCGTAAAAAGATGGTGTAACAGCATGCTTCCGGATCCTCCTTGCACAGATTCGGGATGTTCAAGGCCAAAGAAAGAGGATATGCCAGGAAGGCCCCGCGCTCATGCGTTTGGCAGGGCCCTCACCCGGGCGCGGCTCAATCGCCGAACACCTCTTCACCCATCAAAATGTGGAAATCCTTCACCTTCGGCATCCACTCCTGCAAGAATTTCTGGAAATCTTCCGTCTGGGTATCCCTTTGCCAGTCCGCGGAGCTCGTGGCGTCGACGATTCCCACGTATTTGTAGGGAATTTCACCCTTTTTCGACGCAACGATCTTCACGAGCGTAAAGCTTTTGCATGAGGGCAGGCTGTTGAGGAACGGGCCTTTCTTCTGATGGCAGTACTCTTTGTACTCATCGTCCGTGACTGAATCCTTCAAATTGTAGAGAATGATCTCCTTTGCCATGACCGACTCCTTTCTCGTGTCCGGTGAGAACGCATGTTGACTTATTAAAATGGGAAATGCCTCTGCTGACGCTGGATCGTCACCCATTTTATTTCGCTCATTTCTTCCATGGAGTGGCGCCCGCCTTCTCGGCCCACGCCACTCTGCTTGCAACCCCCAAATGGACAGAACGGCTCGTCGTGAACCGACGCGTCATTGACATGAACCATGCCGCTCTCGAGGTTTTCGGCAAAGAAGAGGGCCCGCTGCAAGTCGCTGGTGATCACGCCGGATGAAAGCCCGTATTCCGTATCGTTCGCGATCTCGAGGGCCTCTTCGTCGGTGCCGAACGCAATGATGGGCGCGGTGGGGCCGAACGTTTCCTCCCGGAATATTCTCATCTGACGCGTGATGCCGGTCAGCACGGTCGGCCGGTAGAATCGGCCTTCGTGAGTCCCTCCCGTCAATATCTTGGCACCATCCGCAACCGCTTCGGTGACATGGCTGTGCACCGTCTTGATCTGTTGATCGTTGATAAGCGGCCCGATAATCGTCTCCGGCTTGGAGGGATCACCCACCGGGAGCGTTTCCGCTTTCGCGGCCAGACGCTTGGCAAATTCGTCCGCGAGCTTCTCGTGCACGATCAGGCGCTCGACGGACATGCATATTTGTCCCTGATGCATGAAAGCTCCAAATGCGGCCGCGTCCACGGCATAGTCGATGTTGGCATCCTCGCAGATGACCAGGGGATCCTTTCCCCCGAGCTCCAATGTGTACTTCTTGAGCTTTGCCGCGGCTTTCTCGGCTACGTGGCGGCCCGTCTTGGTTTCGCCGGTCAGTGTGACCAGAGCGGTCCGGTCATCCTGCACAAGGTAATCTCCCAGGAGAGCGCCCGGCCCCGTGAGCACATTGAGCACGCCTGGCGGTAATCCCGCCTGGGCCATGAGATCGGCTATCTTGAGACAGATGACCGGTGTTTCGCTGGAAGGCTTCAGTACGACGGTGTTGCCCGCGGCCAGCGCATAGGCCACCTTGTTGACCGAGAGGAGCAGAGGAAAGTTCCAGGGGCTGATGGCTACGACCGTGCCGAGAGGTCGGTACACGGTCATGGAAAGCTTGTTGTGATCGGATGGGAACGTCTCTCCGAGGAGGCGGCGACAATCCTCCCCGGCAGTGCGAAGCAGGTCGACCGTGTACGTGGTTTCGAACATTGCCTTGCCAAAGGTAGCGCCACCTTCATTGATCAGCACCCGCGCGAATTCTTCAATCCTCGTACCGAGCAGCTCGGACGCCTTGTACAGAATTGCCGCACGCTCTCCCGGCGGCGTGCCCGCCCAGGTGTTCCTTGCTTCAAACGCGGCTTGCAGGGCTCCATCCGCATCCTTCTCATTCCCCTTGGGCACCTGGGCGAATACCTCTCCGGTCGCTGGATTGAGATCGGAGAAGGTCTCTGCAGAGATTGCACCGACCCATTCGCCCCCAATGTACATTTTGGCTTCTTCCATCATGGCCTCCTTTTCTCGCCAGGACTCGCTCCCGGTCCGCGGTGCGTGTACAAAAATAAAGGGACCCCTTCTACCCGTCATCGGGCAAAAGAGGCCCCATTACCTCAAATTTCAACTTGTAAATACTAATCCGATCCCATCTGACACCAAATGTCAAGGGAAAAATGCCCGAGTCTAACGGGAGCGCTTTTTCCGATACGTGCTCCAGGCGGACCGCTAGTCCAGCAGGAGAATGGTTGCTTCGGCCACTTTTCTCAGAGACGTGTTCTTGGACATGCTCATCTGCTGAAGCCGCCGATGCGCGTCGGCCTCGGTCAGATTCTCCGCCTTCATCAACAGTCCTTTTGCCCTTTCCACCAGCTTGCGGGTCTCCAACTGCTCTTTCAGTTGCTCCACTCGCTCCTGCAGGGTCGACTGCTTCGAGAAGTTGCTCACGGCAAGCTCGATGGCGGCAGACAGGTCCGCTTTCCGAAACGGTTTCGTCACATAGGCCATGACCCCGGCGTCGCGGGCCCCTTCGATGAGATTTCGCTCCGAATATGCGGTGAGAATAATCGTGGGGCACGTGGTGCCCGTTTTCCGGGCAACCTCAATCCCGTCCATTCCCGGCATCTTTATGTCCAGCATGATGAGGTCCGGGTTCTTCTCTCCGATCATGCGCAGGGCTTCTACGCCGTCGACCGCGGCTCCCACAACCTGGTGTCCAAGTTCGTCGAGCATCTCGCACAGATCTCTCCGCGCAAGTGTTTCGTCATCTGCCAAGACCACTCGGAAACTCATGACGCTCACCTCATCGCAGTTCCCGATCGAGAGTGACGGGAAAACGGACTCTCGCTCGGGTCCCGCGTGCAGCCTGGATAATGAATTCACCCTTCAGTTCTTCTTTGACGACCGTATTCACGATGGTCAGTCCAAGATTGCCGTCTCGCGCGGCGTCAAAGCCTGCGGGAAGGCCGGGCCCGTCGTCTTCGACCGTGAGCTCGACCAATCCGTTCGCGCGCGTCAATCGAATTGAGAGACTGCCATTTCCTTCCTTTTTTACGCCATGTTTCCCGGCATTTTGCACGAGCTCGTTGATGACGAGCGCAATTGAAGTGGCTTCTTTCGAGGGTACCAGTATGGGCGACCCCGATACATCAATTGAGACATCATGATTTCCCGGACCGTCGGACAGCGCCATGGTGGAGATCCGTCCCACCAGCTGCCCCAGGTCGATCATGCCCACATCCGCTTGCGAAAGGGTCTCATGTACCTTGGCAATGCTCATAATTCTGGCGATGCTGTCATTCAGGGCTTGCTCCGCGGATCCCCGGTTCAATCGGCGAATTTGCATCCGAAGGAGACCGGCGATGTTATGGAGATTGTTTTTTATCCGGTGATGAACCTCCCGGTAGAGTGTCGAATGCTTCTGGAGCGACAGATTCTCCAGGAATACGGCAATCTGGGCTGAAAGACTGGTGAGCAGGTCCATCGTTTCCAGGGCCTGGTCATCCCGAAACAGACTTCGCTCTTCCCTCGTGAAGTACGAAAAAGGGAACGGAGCCATCAGATCCACGGGAAACGAGACGTCCGGGGGATGAAAGAATCGCGGCCGGCCGGAGCTCATCTGCCACCGGGCAATTCTCTCGTCATTCACGGTCACCACCATATCTCGGTAGTGAACGAGGTCACCCTCGAAGGCTTCCTTCACGAGCAGGTGGTTGCTCTGGTCAATTAACCAGAGGCTCCCGAATGACAGGTTGAGAATGCGCCTGAGATAGGCGAGGATATGGTGCGAAGGGGACTCGTGACTGACCGCGGTGGACAGCTCGCGGCCTACTCGATTCAAAATTGCCAGGTGGCTGAGCTTCAGGTCGACCCGGCCGTCAAGCTCCAATTTGTGAAGACCGCCTGCCGTGAGCCGAGCGATCGTCTGCGCGAAAATGACATCATCCTCCTCCGAAGGTGATTCATCCCGGTTCTTCAAGAGCATGAAACCAAAGCGTTTGCCCGCGCTCTCCATCCAGATGGGGAGGAGGTCTGTCCCGAGCTGCTCGCCGCTCAACCACTCCGGGAAGGCTTTCTCATCACCGGCACAAGCCAGACGGTGTGTCCCTGACGCGTCTTCCGGCACATAGAACGCGGCATCGGCCCAGGGCAAGAGCTCTGCCAACTCCGCGGTGAGAAGCCGAAGCAGCCCGGTCGATTCCGACGCGTCCTGAATCAGTTGATTGATCCTGCCGATGGCCCTTATCTGACGTTCCTTTTTGCGCAATTCCTTCGAGAATTCCGTGTACGCGTCGGTACCTTTGTGAATGAGAGCAGCGACCGGATTGAGCTCATCAGAAAAGACGAGCATGGAAACCGATTGATTGCAGTACACGGGAAGGCCGTCATCCGAGAGGCCTTTCTCACCAAAGGTGTAGAAGCCGCAGACGGGAACGTTGCCGTAATTCAGTATGGGGTCGATTTCATCCCGGGTATCTGACATCAGCCTCTTGCGCAGTGCACACGAAAACATGAACCCGAAGGCCGGCTTGCTCAATCCAGCTGCGCTCGGGGACCTGGAGTATCGAGTTGCCATACACGTCGGTCGAGCCGAAGGGAAATCGGCTGAACCACGTAGCGTCTTTCGACAGCTCTTCCAGGGGAATTCCCAGAATTTCAGCGAGCACTTCCGCGGCCGGCCTACCGTCGAGCTCGTACACGATGTGGCCTGAAGCCCGCGTGATCAAAGCTCCTTTCCGGGTGGGAGAAAATCCGTGGGCCAGCCCCAAACCGAACAGCACTTCCGATTCAATGAACGCGAGGGCAATGGAATCGTCTGATACAACCCCATTGGCCATCTGACGGTTTGATTCAAACCGCAGATAATCACCCGAACTTCCGCCGAAGATGGGGATGCGATTGGCAGAGTACCGCCGGAGGTAGGTGTGAATGTCATGACTCAGCGAAGGCTGACGCTTCGTTGCTCCCGGAGAAAACACGATCATCAAGGCACTTGACACCCCGGGGATGCCGGGGGCCGAGATCGACATCATGTGGTGAAACGGATGTCCCGAATCGAAGTAATCCAGCACGCCCGCTTGACCGAGCGCCTGGCGGAGCGCGTTCCTGAAATCCGCGCTGACATGGCTCCCCATGCCCACCCGTACCCGGAGGTGCCTGCTGGCAAGGAGCGCCACCACTACCCCGTTGATAACCGGACCGTTACAGATTTCGCCCGCGGTGCTGGTCCCGATGGTCGGGCAGTCGTGAAGGATTTCGCATACTCCGCCCTTCACCTCCTCGAAGTCCAATTCCGCGGATACGAAAACGATCGCCAGGGAGGGTGCAAACTGCCTCAACTGGGCGTGTGCTTCAGCGGCCGCTTCCCGGCCCATCTGCCGTGCGTTCCCCCCTAACGCCTTGGCCAGGCCGACTTCCAGGTAGCGTCCCATGGGATTCACTTCCTCTGCTGCGCAAAAACACGGAGGGAGTTATCGCGAATGTCTCACGGTTGCCGGAAGGAAAAAAACACTACCGTTGAATGGATTCCTACAGGATTCTGGCAAACACGCGAGCTCTCTGTCAAGAGAGTTCGTTTCGAAGTGGCACTCCAGCTGCAGCGGTGCGGGCGCCACCGAATGCCTGCTGATGTACGAATTTGACCCCTTCCGCCTGGGAGCGTGCGTCAATTACAACTCTCTGCCGGTTCTGACGATCTGCTTCAGTACAGAGAGGATTTCCTGTTTCCGGTCCTTGGGGAAGGGCTGAAGATACTGGCTGATATGCTGCTCCTGGATCTCGCGGATGGTATCGAGGGTCTTCAATCCCTTTGGCGTGATTTGCAGTATCGTGAGGCGCTCATCGTTTGCGTCGTTCTTTCGTTCGATCAGGCCGGCCTTCTCCATGCGCTTGGCGAGTCCGGTCACGCTCGCGCCGGTTACGAGCATACTCCTGCTGACGTTGCCGACCGTGTCTCGGCCCTTTTCCCGTGCGACGAGGTATTTGAGGACGCTGTAATGTGAGAAGGTCAGCCCGTACTCCCTGAATATCCCGGACGATTTCTTCTTGAAGATCTCGGAAGCGAGGACGATGAAGATCATTACCTTTTCATTCAGGCTCAGGGTGCTTCTTGATTTGTTCCCAGCCATCAACGTCCCCTTTTCTCGATTCCGAGCCGGGCCTTCCGGCACTGTCACATTCTCGAAGCGAGACGCGACAAATGGTCTCGCAACCACGTTCGGGCCCTGGCGCGGCCGGGCGCTTCACGGCCCAAACTATGACCTCATTGATTCACACGATGGCTGCGCCCGCTCGCCCTTGAAGCGGTTCGTCCCGGTAATCGGGGTCACATTCTCGGACAAGGGGCGCTGGCCCGGTGACGCTCGAATACGTGAGCCGAGCTTGTTTCAGGCTTTCTGTTC
>JARRRG010000006.1:0-14425 GCA_037380965.1 Deltaproteobacteria bacterium | reverse complement strand
ATTCCTACCCTGGGGTACCACGAAATCCAGAACCTTCGCCTTCACTTTACTCAGTTTCCGGCTGAAGTCAACGAATACGCTGGCGTGCCACCGTGAGAATCAGGTCAGAAACCATGCCGTCACATTGGAGAACAGGACGCACCAGCGGCAATGTCATCAGGGATGGTATCGAGGCTTGAAAGAGCGCCCCTCCTCCAGCCGCGACGGTTTGCAGCCGGAGCGACGCAGTTGGATGAGGAAGGGACTCAGCCTCGGAGGAGATAAACGGCAGCCCGCAGCCTGACGTTTCCTGCCGAATGTTCTCCGCTCATGTCCCGCTCTTTCCAAGCCTGGGACGCACTAATGAAACTGGGTTGGACAGTCTCTTCTCCCAAACCGGGTCACTGCACAAGAAGTCCGATGAAGTATCCCCCAGCCACAGCCGAGCCGATGACGCCGGCAACATTGGGCCCCATTGCGTGCATCAGTAGATAGTTTCGAGGGTTCTCCTTCATACCCATGTGCTGGACGATTCGGGCACTCATGGGTACCGCCGAAACTCCGCACGCACCCAGCATCGGGTTAAAGGGCTCTTTGGACAACTTGGACATGATGAGCCCGAGCACGACGCCCCCTACCGTGCCCATGGCAAATGCAAAAAGTCCCAGGGCCAAAACCATCAGGGTGCTCACCTGCAACACTCGCTCCGAGGGCATTGACGCGCCGATGCCGAGCATCAGCAGTATGGTGATGATGTTAACGAAATCGTTCTGCGCGGTGTTCGAAAGCCTCTCAACAACGCCGCTTTCCCGGAACAGATTGCCCAACATGAGCATGCCTACCAGAGGCGCGGACCTCGGGATCAGAAGAACAACAATAAACATGGTCACCAACGGGAAAATGATTTTTTCCAGTTTGGAAACGTGACGCAACTGAGGACTCATCAAGATCTTCCGCTTCTCTTTGGAAATCATCGCGCGAATGATAGGCGGCTGGATTATCGCTACCATTGCCATGTAGCTGTACGCGGCCGTGGCCGTAATCCCCATGATGTCCGGTGCAAGCAGAGCCGTTGTGAAGATCGTGGTGGGCCCGTCAGCACCGCCAATGATCCCTATGGAACAGGCTTCCGGAATAGTGAAACCCAGCAGGATGGCTCCGAGGAACGAGGTGTAGATACCTACCTGGGCTGCCGCGCCGAGGAGAAATGCCTTGGGATTAGCGATGAGTGGACCAAAATCCGTCAGTGCGCCGATGCAGAAGAAGATGAACTGAGGAAGGATCGGCCACTGATAGAGTCCGTATTTGAGTATTATCCCGAGTATCGTATCCCCGCCATCCCCATTGCCTGATCGGGAACCGGCTCCGTCATCAGCCCGGTGATGGGAAAATTGGCCAGTATCATCCCCGCGCCTATGGGGAGCAGTTCATAGGGTTCCCACTCCTTCCTAATGGCCAGATAGATAAACCCCAGGCCGATCAGGAGCATGACCACATTACCAATGGATATTGACGCTATTCCCGTTTGAATTCCAAGAAACATGATACTGTCACCCCTTGAACCAATCGAGCGCAAATGGAACAGGGACTACCGGCCTATGAATCCGAGCGGATCGGAAAATAACGTACAACTCTCGCATCTTAAAAGGGAAAAGGTGCGGGAAGACCAACTCTCATGGACCGGCGGTCACTCGGTTGCGGGTCAAATCCGAGACCAAGTTGTTCCCATGCCTCGGCACCCCGGAGCATGGCCCCCACCACCAGTGACAGGCCGAGCTCCGAGCACGTCCTGCAAGCTCACGTTGCTTTCGTTTCCTCTTCCTTCGGCTTTTCGAATTTCTGCATGAGCTTGCCCACAAGAGTGGTAACTACTGCAAGCATGACCATAATCACAAATACTGCGCCGAAACCGGTAACCATGATCCGAATGACTTCCGACCACTGTGGCTGATTCTCCATCGCCACGGCATCCTTTCAACGAATCGGTTCCGGTCCGTGCTACCCAACGGTCTCAGATTTGGGGAGCAAAGACGGGGATTCGTGGTGACATTGCGGCTGCCCGATCTCACTGGCCGGATGCGCCACCATACCCCGTGGTCGCCGGACTGAAACCCGAAAGATGGGTGAGCGGGCCGGTAACGACTACGTTAGATAATCGCTATGATTGAAGCAGCGTATTTTATCAGGCGGATCGCCAAAGTCAACAGATTTCAACGGCAGGTGAATTGCGAGATCGGTCATGTGGCCGAGCCACCTCTGCGGGCGGTCATTCGGACGGCTCTCCCTCTCTCGCATTCCCCTGGGGCCCGTGGTGGTCAGAGCGTGAGATAAGCGGTGCCTCAAGAATTTGCTCAACCAGGAATCCGATGAGGTCGCTTCAGTAACGCGATCAGATTCTGAGACATCTTAACTAGCTCTTGGCGGGTCGATATACGAGTTCCCATCTTGTTCTGGGTCAATGACAATGGTTTGACTCTGGAAAGAGGCAGTGTTAGGATTCTTTCCCGACAAACATGAGGCGGAGGTCAGGTTGAAGGGCGTTGTACTTGCCGGGGGACTCGGAACGAGACTCTATCCATTGACCAAGGTCACGAACAAGCACCTGCTGCCTGTCTATGACAGGCCCATGGTGACCTATCCCATACAATGCCTTGTAAATGCGGGTATCAAAGACATATTGCTGGTCACCGGGGGCAACAGTCCGGGAGATTTTCTCAAATTGCTGGGGAACGGAAGAGAGTACGGTGCGGAAAACATCAGCTACGCGTACCAGGAGGGAGAGAGCGGAATAGCCGACGCACTGTCCCTGGCCGAGAACCATGCGGCTTGCGGCCCGATTTGCGTGGTTTTGGGTGACAATGTCATTGAAAAGAATATCATCAAGGCCGTTGAAGACTACAGAGCCCAGGGGGAAGGCGCGAAGATTCTGTTGAAGAGAGTTGAAGATCCCCAACGGTTCGGGGTGCCGGTTTTCGATCGGGATCGGATCGTGGGCATCGAGGAGAAGCCAAGCCGACCGGCCTCCTCCTATGCGGTTACGGGAATCTACCTGTACGACTTTGAGGTCTTTGATTTCATCAGGGGGCTGACTCCTTCTCAGCGCGGGGAACTGGAGATAACCGACGTAAACAACCGATATATCGAGCGCGGCACCCTGACATGGACCGAGCTCGAAGGCTGGTGGACTGACGCAGGGACGTTCGATTCTCTGCTGCGAGCATCCAACCTGGTGAAGAGCGGCGGCGCCAACAAAGTCTGAGTCGAGAGATGCACACCGAAAAGTATACGCTACCGACCTCGGAACCGATTCACGGCGTGATCGTTCATCCGCTCAAGGTAATCCCCGATGAACGGGGACGACTGATGGAGATAGTGAGGGCGGATGATCCATTTTTCAGAGGTTGTGGCCAGGTGTACTTGACGACGGTCTACCCGGGTGTCGTGAAGGCCTGGCATTATCACAAGCGTCAGACGGATTGTTTCACGTGCGTGAAGGGCATGGTAAAAGTAGCTCTGTACGACGACAGGGAGGGATCGCCGACCAGGGGAATCCTGAACGAGATCTATATGGGAGAACACAACGCTTGCCTCGTCGTTGTCCCGCCAGGGGTCTATCATGGGTGGAAATGCATATCCGAGAGCGAGGCCTACCTCGTGAACGTGCCCTCAGAACCCTACAATCGATCCGATCCCGACGAGTACCGAGCCGAACCTCACGGGGGAGGCATTCCGTACGATTGGTCGCGAAAGGACGGTTGATTCAGTCGACACCTTCCGCGTTCGGCATGTGTTGCCGATTCCTCGCTCGATAGAACCGATCTCTCGAGGAACCATCACCCACCCCGGATACGTAGTGGTCAAGGAGTGTGATTGAGGCGACCATGAAACTATTGGTAACCGGCGGTTGCGGTTGTATCGGCTCAAACTTCATTTTGCACATGTTGGCGTCGTATCCGGACGTCACCATCGTCAATCTTGATCTCCTCACCTACGCGGGAAACCTCGAAAATCTCCAGGATGCCGACAAGTTATGTAGCCGCGGACAGAGTTACCGATTTGTCCGGGGCGACATTGCCGATCGAGAGCTGGTACACGATCTGCTTGCAGATGCATTCGACGCGGTGATTAATTTCGCGGCCGAATCTCACGTCGATCGCTCCATTATGGATTCCTCCGCGTTTGTGAGAACCAACGTTCTTGGCACGCAGGTCCTTCTTGATTCCTGCCGGGAGCAGAAGGTCGGCCGGTTCGTTCAGATCTCCACGGACGAGGTGTACGGCTCGCTCGGAGAGGAAGGCGCGTTCACCGAGGATCATCCGCTCGCGCCCAACAGTCCGTACTCCGCGTCCAAGGCCTCCGCGGATCTCCTGGTGCGCTCGTTTCACAAGACCTATGGCATGGACACCGTGATCACCCGGTGCTCAAACAATTACGGGCCGTTCCAGTTTCCGGAGAAGCTTATTCCCCTAATGATCACCAATGCGCTGAGCAATGTCGAGCTGCCTGTGTACGGGGACGGGATGCATGTTCGAGACTGGATCCACGTGACAGACCATTGTCGCGCGATCGACCTCATCCTCCGCAAAGGAAGGGCCGGCACGGTGTACAACATCGGCGCGAGGAGCGAGCACCCCAATCTCGCGCTTGTGCGCCACATCCTTGCACGACTGAAAAAGCCGGATTCCCTCATCCGATTCGTAAAGGACAGGCCCGGACACGACAGGCGCTATGCCATAGATGAATCCAGATTGCGGGGTGAGCTCGGCTGGGAACCTATGGTTCGGTTGGAGCAGGGGCTCGATCAGACCATCGGATGGTACATCTAACACGAACCGTGGTGGCAGCGAGTCAAGACCGGCGAGTACCGGAGCTATTACGAGAAATGGTATGGGGACCGATGAATGTCGAGGCCTTACGGTCCGGTCCCATCCTGCCCGATATTCTCCCTCACCCGCGTACCCATGCCGGGGCATTCGATTCCTCCGACTGAATCACCTATGCCCGGCGATTCGAGAGCCAATGAAGATTCAACGATGTGAGACCCGCAGAATTCTCATAGGGTCCGTTCCCATAGGCGGCGGAGCTCCTATAGCCATCCAGTCGATGACGAGCACGGACACGAGAGATGTGAAGGCTACGGTGAGGCAGGTGAAGCGACTCGCCCGGGCCGGCTGCGAAATCGTTCGAGTCGGCGTTCCCGACCTGGAAGCGGCCAGGTGTATCGGTGCGATCAAGAAGCGGGTCGCGGTCCCGCTGGTAGCGGACATTCATTTCGACCACCGGCTCGCGTTGGAGGCCCTTCGACAGGGAGTCGACGGCCTCCGTCTGAACCCCGGGAATGTGGGAAGTCAAGCCAAAGTGCGGGAGGTCACTCGCGCGGCTGCCGAGCGCGGGGTTCCCGTGCGGATAGGCGTCAATGCCGGCTCACTCAGGAAGAAGCTGCTGGAAAAGTACGGGGGGCCCTCTGCCGAGGCCATGGTGGAAAGTGCGCTCGGTCATGTGGCGATTCTCGAGAAAGAGGGCTTTCATCTCATCAAGATATCCATGAAGGCTTCGGACGTAAGCCGAACCATCGAGGCCTACCGAATGCTCTCCGGAAGAGTTGATTATCCACTTCACATAGGGATCACCGAGGCCGGCACCCTCCTGCCGGGAGCCGTCAAGTCCGCCCTGGGAATCGGCCTCCTGCTGGCCGAGGGCATCGGCGACACGGTTCGCGTCTCCTTGACGGCACGCCCCGAGGAGGAAGTGCGCGTCGCATACTACATACTCGGCGGCCTCGGCATTAGACGCAGAGGCGTTGAGCTGGTATCCTGCCCCACCTGCTCCCGAACGGAGATAGACCTGCTTGGCCTTGCGAAGAAAGTGGAAAAAGCCCTCTTGCCATTGCAGGCCCCAATACGGGTAGCGGTGATGGGTTGTGTCGTGAACGGTCCCGGCGAGGCAAAAGAAGCGGATGTCGGTATAGCCGGGGGTCGGAGCCGGGGCATTTTGTTCAAGAAAGGGAAGAGCCTCGGCACCTACCCTGAGAATGAGTTACTCGATGCTCTGCTCAAAGAAGTCGAGAATATGACAGGAGAGCACATCGCCGAGCTTTTGACCCGACGGCGAAGATAAATCCATCCCCCTGATGGACCCCCCCTTTCCGGTATCCCACAGTGGAATTCCGGAAATCGTTAACCCACGCGTGATCGCAATGTGCCGTCCTACAAGGAATCCTCGTACAAGGCTTTGCTGAGAGCCTGGGCGAGACTATTGAGTTGGAAAATCGGTCTTGCCAACCCGTCCGAAAAACTCTGACGTATGGCATGACAGGGTACCTTAATGAAAGGATAACTTAATATATTAGCTCATGGGTTGACTGTAACCTGGCAAAATGATAAAAGTCGGGTCGTTACAATACTCCTTGATGACCTCAGGAGGCCGAGTGTTCCCGTGAGATGCCAGTCTGTCACATACCCCACGTCCTGGAATCCACGGGAATCAAGATTGCACCTCGGGCGGTGCAGAACCCGCGAGTCATCCCGATGATGGGCTGGCGGCAGAGACCGTTCCCAGCCGGAACTTCCGATCATCATCACCATGGAACGTACCACCAGCAAACAAATCTTGCCCGACAAAGCCTTGAAGAAGGTCCCCGGGGGCCCGTCACGGATGCCGATGCTTCCGGATGAGAACGGGTTGTCCGGAAAACGTCGGCTCTCACTCCTGTTTCAGTTGCTTGTTTGCGTCCTTTTCGGGATCGGTGCTCACGCAGCCCTCGCACGTGCCTCTGTGGACTGGATCCGCGTCGCGAGACTCCAACCCAAACTCAAAGTACTGGTGCTCATAGAGGCTGATCGCGGACTTTCACTCCGAGACCTGGCCCTATTAGCAGACCGAGGGATGATTCCCGCGGATCGGGATCCCGGGCTGGAGCTCGGCCGACACCGCGCAGTCTTCTCGACACAGATCGACAAATGGATATTCGGTACGCGCTTACCCGCCCGACTGCGGGGAAGACTTCTGCAGCAATTCATGATGAGCGGAGTGTATCGGACGACCTTCAAGGTGGAGAGCAAGGGATATTCAGGTCCTTTGTCGCTCGAGGTTACTGCTCCGCGTGACGGTTTCGGCCGCCGCCTGGTCGCTTCAGAGAGCCTAGTCCGCCCGCGGGCTCAAAGTCAGATGCACGTTGATGCTGCGGGAAATCGATGGTTCCGCGTCTCCTATCCCCATGTGCAGTACGGTGAAAGCATCAAACTCTACTTCAGCTTTACCTACCATGTGGACATGTCCGAGCTCCTCAAGCATGACGTAATGCTGGCTGACAGGGTCCCGAACGCATCCGTGCCGGAAAGTGTTCGGATCTTCCTGGAGCCGGGATACAAGATCAATCCCAATCTGCCTCAGGCGTACGCGTGGGCGGTCCAGGGGGGCTCCGGTCCGCCGGATGCGCGTCGGGAATTCCGTCGCCTGACCGGATTCCTCAAGCGAGCGGTCACGTACGACAAGCGGAAAAGGAAGGAATACTTCGGAGGCCAGTCAGTGTACTGCAATTTGGATGATATGTACCGACCCGTGTCAGAGACCCTCTCGAGAGGTAAGGGGGCCTGCCCTGACACCATACTCATAGAGTGTGCCTTCCTGCGGGCACGAGGGATACCGTGCCGCACCGCGGGTCGATTCGGCCACTTCTTTTCCCTGGTTTATGTGCCCGGCAGGGGGTGGATGTCCACGTCCGTCACTCCGACCGGCATTCCACTCATTATATCTCCCGGCCCGGATCACGTTCCTTACCAGAACTGGAAGCCTCGCATCGCGCTCAAAACCACCCGTTGGGAGGCTCGAGTGCGTTTCGAAGCGTTGGAGGACTAAGCATGTCAATGAGCCGTCTGGTGTTCGCCCCCTATGACCCGAAGCGGGATGGTGAGGTGCGAAAACTGTTCACCGAGTACAGTCACAAGGACCATCAACTCAGAGCAGTGGGTGTTACGAAGAAGCGAATGGTTGACTACCTGGAGAAAACGCTGGCAAAGCCCAACATGCAGAGCATCTGTCTGCGTGATGAGGGTGAACTCGTCGGACTGATCGCTCTCCAGTCTTTGCCCTGGATGAGTGAGCATTTTGGTCTGCGGATGTACGCGGTTCCCCACCTTCTGGCCGGCTCTGGGGGGCCGCTGGTACGGGCGCGCCTCTTACGATACGTCATTGAAGAGCTCCCGGACGTGGATTTTCTCGACTGTCGGGTCGCGGTGGACGATGTCTATTCCGCGCACGCGCTGGAAATCTGTGGATTTCGCTATGTCGGCGCGGAAATCTATTTGGGGCAGATGCTCGAAGGTCAGGGTCCTCCTGCTCCGCACCCGGATTTTTCAATTGATGTGTGCACCGGAGGCGATCCGGAGCAGGTTGTCGAGATAGCGACCGACACTCATGTGCATAACCGATTCGTGTACGATCCCATTATCCGGGAGGACGCGGCCAAATCGCTTTATCGGCGACTCGTTACCAATTGCTTTGATCAGGATCAGTTCGATGTGCTGGTGGGACGTTCCGATGGAATCGTACAGGGATTCATCATCTCCAAGATCAGTCCCTCCTTCAGTGAAGTGGTAGGCAAAACCTGCGGCAGTCTGGATTTCATCGGTGTCCGTCCATCGACCCGGAATCGGGGGTTGGGCGCCGCGCTCAATCGTTGGGCCCTCCACAGCATGGCCCGGAAAGGAGCCGTATTCGCGGCTGTCCGAACGCTGGCAAGCAATTATGCGGCTCTGGCAAACTGCTATGGCACCGGGTTCAAGGTGACGTCCACCAGTCTCCATTTTCATCGATGGATACACCGTCCCGCTCGATCCACTCGGGCGGTGAACCCTTCCCATTCAGCGGGTGTGACGCAATGGGCTCCAGCGGGCATGGCTTGACATGCGACATGCATGCTCTTGCCTCCCGAAAGAAACCATCCACCGCGTTTTGTCGTGAACCGACGGCCCGGGAGGGCGGTCCGACAGGCGCGTCTCCTTGTTCCGTACCTCCGGATGACCGGGTCTGATCGAATATGCATCACCGAGGGTTCGGGTAACCGGATGCAGCAAGGGGGACCCCCTCCCGCGTTGATTGCGTGCAGTCGCTTCTGCTGCAGGGGTAATCAGGATCGCGGTATCGGCTCGGCCGGCACTGATCGTTCCGGTCGGACCGCTCCACAAGAGCCTGCCTCAACTTGTGGTTCAGATCCGGGCGAGGCCGGTTTGCCTGCCGTGTCGACGGAAGTTTGTCCCGACTGGATCAATTCTCCGCCATGACGTAATCGTCGTACTCGATTTCAAAGCGAAGTTTGTGCTTTGCCTCCTCCTGGGCCAGGGAAAGGAACGTCGTCTGAAGATTTTCGTCATCGGTGGCCTCTGCCAGGTCGTTGTACATCTTGAATGCCTTCTTTTCTTTTTTCATGGCAACGATGAGCGCGTCCTGGTAGTCCATGTCGGGACTTGGTTCAACATCCACCAGATAATCGCCTATTTTCAGGTCCACCACCTTCTGTTCGGCGTTGAGCAACCGCTTGCCGGTTTTGACCTCCAGCAGTATCCTCTTGTGCCCCATTTCTTCGCGGGCAAAAGCCTCGAAGATTTTGCTCATCCAGGGCCGCTCCATGCGACCGGCCAGATCGGTATAGAATTGGGCCGCCTGTTCCTCCTGTCCTACGGCGAAGTCCAGGATTTCATCAACTGAGGTCCATTGCTGCATTGTTCTTACCTCCAATCAACTTCGACTCCCGGCCGACCCCTGTAAGACGCACGTCGCGACTCCAACTGCGGTGACTCCGGAGCTCGAAGACTTGTCGAGTAAAAGCTTGTAGCCAAACATCTACCGCTTTCACACCGTTCCGTCAAGCCACGGACGCGTCTCGAAAGGCTTATTTCGAACCGTACTGACCTGTCGCCACGGAAGCGACTCATACCAATCGCTTCACCGTCTCCAGCGCCGCCTCGTAATCCGGTTCTTCGGAGAGCTCTTTGACGAGCTGAAAATATTGGATCCGGCCGTCTCGGTCCACTACCATCACCGCCCTCGCGAGCAACCGCAGCTCCTTGATCAGCAGGCCATAGGCGGTGCCGAACGAAGCGTCCTTGTGATCGGAAAGGGTTTGAACACGGGTCACTCCCGCGGCTCCGCACCAGCGCGCCTGGGCAAACGGCAAATCCATGCTGATGGTGAGGAGTTTCACATCCGGCCCCAGCTTGTCTACCTCTTCGTTGAACCGTCGGGTCATGGTGTCGCAGACAGGAGTATCGAGGGAAGGTACGGACGAAATGATGCATACCATGCCTCGAAACGAAGAGAAGGAGACGGGCGCAAGATCATTGCTCAGCGCCGTAAAATCAGGGGCCGTATCACCCACGTTGGGCTCGTCGCCCACCAGGGTCAACGGATTTCCAGAAAATGTTGTCGCTCCTGGATGTTCTTTCACTCTGTCATCCTTTCCTCTCCACACAGTCAACCCGGGGAGATCGGGTGATCAGATCGAGAGGGCGGACTCCCGGCAAAGGGCTCACCCATCATTTTGCGGAAACCGGTGAGGGGCCAATATCGAGCCCCCGATTCCGATCTGATCGTACATCTCATCCTGTTGTCAGAAGTCTTTCACGTAAGGACTTCCCCAAACCTCGCTTGGAATCGAAAGCGCCTTCGAGCGTCCCCACCTACGGGATGAGCATTCGAAGGTGCATCACAGACGCATGTTCAGGGGAGCGCGTCGGCTTAGTAAGATTCGTCCGAAGCCAGGTGTTCTTCGGTTAATTTCTCCCTGAACAGGTAATACCCCCATGCCTGGTAGATGATCACAAGCGGTACGAATATCAGGGCCACCACCAACATTATCGTCAAGGTCAGGTGGCTGGAAGATGAATTGAAAGCCGTCAAGCTGAACGCGGGGTCAATGCTTGACGGCAAAAGGTTTGGATAGAGCCCAATCACGCCGAACATCGTCACCGCAAAGATGGTGAGGCACGAAGAAAACCAGGACTTCCACCATGTCTTTTTCATGATGAGGACCTTCGTGGTGAGGAGAGCCAGCACGGCGATTACCGGGATAATCAGAAGAATCGGATTGCTCAGGTAGTTACGGTACAGGCTGGTCTTGAACCAAGTGGCCGCGAGGAATATCACGGCTACCACCAGGAGCACCCACCAGATCCCCGACGCGGCCTTGCCGGCCCTCTCCTCGAGATCACCCGTTGACTTGACTGCGAGCCACAATGCCCCGTGCACCAGAAACAGCAAGACGAAGAGCGCGCCGCCGAGGATTCCGTACGGGTTCAGAAGAGAGAGGAGGTTGCCCTGCAAGATACCGTCTGCATTGATCGGGATGCCCTGAAAGATATTGGCAAACGCGACTCCGAAGAGCAGAGCCGGCACGAAGCTCCCCACGAAATGGCACAGGTCCCACAATCCTTTCCATGCAGGGCTGTCGATCTTTCCCCTGAATTCGAATGAAACCGCCCGGATAATCAATCCGAACAGGATCAACAGCAGGGGGCTGTACAGAGAGCTGAACATCACCGCGTACGTTGTTGGGAATGCGGCAAAGGTAACACCACCCGCGGCCACAAGCCACACTTCGTTGCCGTCCCAGAACGGGCCCATGGCATTGTATGCGGTGCGTTTGTCAGTGTCGTTTCTCGATATGAACGGCTTGAGCGTGCCGAGTCCGAGATCGAAACCGTCGAGCATGAAGTACACTCCCCAAAGGATGCCCCAGAGCAAGAACCAGATTGACTGCAACATGATTCCCCACCTTCCTTTCTATGTGGCCTCTCCGGGGAGCGGCTCTGGGCCCCTATGGGCGAATCTCGCGATAAGATAGAAACACACCAACCCGATCAGTGAATAGACGACCACAAAGGCAGTAAGCGAAGTCGCTACCTGGTAGCCGGCAAGCGGTGAATGTGCGTCCGCCGTCCTTAACATGTCATAGACAATCCACGGCTGTCGGCCGAGCTCTGTCACCATCCATCCAAGCTCCGCGGCCAGGTAGGGAAGCGGGATCATCAGGATCAACACACGTAACAGCCGGGGGCTCTCTTCCAATCTGTTACGTTTCCAAAAGGCTACGATCGAAACCAGGGCGAAAAGGAAGCCCAATCCCACCATGGACCTGAAGGCAGTAAAGACCGGAAGAACCGGAGGCCGGTCTTTCTCGGGCCACGACTTGAGGCCCTTGAACTCGGCATCCCAGTGGTCATGAGCCAGCCAGCTCAACATTTTGGGAATGCCGAACATCTGTACCAAATTGCGCTCTTGTGACGGGTCCGGGATGACGAGCAGATAGAACGGCGCCCCTTTCATGGTCTCCCACTGCGATTCAGCGGCAGCCAGTTTGGTCGGCTGGGTCTTGGCCATCATTTTACCGTGGAAGTCTCCTACCACGATCTCGGTGATAGAGAAGAAGAGGGCAAGAACAACCGCTATTCGGAATGACTTGGTGAAAAAGGAGACGTTCTGCTTGCGAAGAATGTGGTACGAACTGACGCCCATAACAAAGAACGATCCCACGATCACCGCGGCGAACGTGACGTGCAGAATGGCTAATATGGCAAAGGGTTGAGTGATTATCTGCAAAAAATCAACGAGCTCTGCTCGAGCATTTCGTATTACGTAGCCGACCGGGTGTTGCATCCACGAGTTTGCCACGAGAATCCAGTAGGCTGACATGTACGCCGCGACAGCCACCACCCAGATGCAAACCGCGTGCGCCTTCGGGGAAAGCCTCTTCCACCCAAAGAACCATATCCCGATGAAGGTTGATTCGATGGTGAACGAGGTAGTGGCCTCAATGGCAAGAATCGAACCGAAGACATCACCCACGTATTTCGCATAGCCAGACCAGTTGGTTCCGAACTGGAACTCGAGAGTGAGGCCGGTCACCACCCCTACGACGAAGTTGACGAGGAAAATCTTTCCCCAAAACTTGGCCATCCTCTTGTATTCCTCGTCGCCGGTCCTGACGTATATAGTCTCCGTTATAGCTATAATAAGTACAAGACCCAGGCTCAGGGGAACAAACAGAAAATGGAAGACCGTGGCCACTGCAAATTGCAAGCGTGAGAGAAGGACAATATCCATCGATTTTATCCTTTCGTAAATAAAGACCTACAGTTCTCTCGATTTCCCTGGAATTTCATTACCGCTGTTACTGCTCACAGTCTTCCAACTACAGCGGTTTGGACTACGGTGCATAGCTCAGAACCATTTCTGACGGCACAGACGCTGTGAAATCGATTGACATCATGACGCTCAGAATGACTATGGTCAGAATGGAAAAGATATAGAGCTTTTTTGCCCAGAGCCGCTCATCGGATGCCGCATAGCCCGACCAGGCCATATACAGCCAGCAAAGGCCCAACACGGTCGCCACTGCAAAGGTGCTGTAACCCGTGTACCCCCCCAAGGTCAGCAACAGCGTGGCGGCCATGAAGGCCAAGATGTAACCAACAATATGTCTTTTTGCCGCGGCGGTTCCCTGCTTGACCGGCAGAATCGGGATGGCCGCGGCAGTGTAATCATCCAACCGGAAAACAGCGATGGCGTAGCAGTGAGGCATCTGCCAGAGGCTGAAGATCGACAACAATATCACCGCTCCCATATCGAAGCGCCCGGTGACAGCGCAATATCCCGCGAGGGGCGGCATGGCTCCCGCCAGACTGCCGATCAGCGCGCCATAGATGGAATTGCGCTTCATGTACAGGCTGTACAGGCCCACATAAATTACAAGGCCCGCCAGCACGATGACAACGGGCAGCGGGTTTGTCGCCGCCCAGAGCAGTGCCAGCCCCGCAATGCCCAAAATCGTGGCGTAGGATACGGCGATCTTCACAGAGATGAGCCCCTTGGCAAGTGCGCGGTCGCGCGTCCGGCTCATTTTTCGATCTATGTTTCTATCGATACAGTTGTTAAGGATGCAGGCGGAAGCGACGACCAGCGATATGCCGATGAGCGTCGCGGGGAGAGCAACACCGTCAACCCGCCCTCTGGAGGCGAGAAAAAAGCCGGCTGCCGCGGAGATCAGATTGCCGAAGATGATCCCCGGCTTGGCAACGAGCAGATAGTTTTTGATCCTTTCCGGCATTCTCACATCACTCGATAATGCAGGCTATGCATGATCCAGATGGTTCCTCCGACGAAGAGGACCAGGATCAATAACGTGAACAGCAAGGCCAGCACATTCCAACGCGCGGCCGATGAAGCGTCCAGATGCAGGAAGTAATGCAGGTGCACCAGAATCTGCACGATGCCCGCACCGAATATCCCGACCAGGATCGCCGTGGCGGGCAGGGTGCCGCTCATCACCAATGCAAACGGAATGGCGGTCAGAATGAGGGAAAGAACGAAGCCGGTGAGGTAAGATTTGAGAGTCCCCCTGCTTGCGCCGGTGCTGTCGATAGTTGCTTCAGTCATTTACATAACCCCCATC
>JARRRG010000005.1:0-14444 GCA_037380965.1 Deltaproteobacteria bacterium | reverse complement strand
GGTTCAACATGAATCTGTGTATCAAGTGCGGCATGTGTGTTCGCATATGCGACGAAGTACAGGGCGTGCGAGAGCTGAGCTTCGTCCAGCGGGGAATGCACTCCGAGGTGTCGACCGATTTCGGACGCCCACTCGATTGCGAATTCTGCGGTCAGTGCGCTCAAGTGTGCCCGGTGGGGGCAATTGCATCCAAGTGGCTGGTGGGGACGGGCCGGGAGTTTGAATTACGAAAGACCGACACCACGTGCGCCTTCTGCAGCCTTGGCTGTACGCTCACGCTCGGGCTGAAGGACAAAAACGTTGTCTGGGTGTCCTCTCCTTCGGACAGTCACAATGACGGGAACCTCTGCGTGAAGGGGAGGTACGGCTGGCCGTACGTCTATTCGGCCCAAAGGCTCAGCTCGCCCCTGATCCGACAGGAAGAAGGCTTCGCGGAAATCGAGTGGAATGAAGCTCTGAGTTTCGTCGCGGAACGGTTCAACAGCATTAAACAGAGCTCCGGACCGTTGAGTCTCGCGGCGCTTGGATCGGAGAGATTGACGAACGAAGAGGCGTATGTCTTTAGCCGTTTCGTTCGAACGGTCATGGAGACTCCGCACGTGGACCACGCGGCAGGGTACGGATACCGCGGCCTGGTCGATGGTCTGATGCCGATGCTCGGATATCCCGCGAGCACCAATCCGATTGGAGAGCTGAGACAGGCCGATCTGGTGCTCCTCGTGGGCGCGGACCTGACCGAATCCCACCCGGTGGCCAAGAATGAAGTTGTCATGGCCTCGGCCCGCAAGGAAACTCAGGTCATCGTCATCGATCCCATGCGGACGAAACTCTCCGAGCTCCGAGGGACTCATCTTGCGCCGCCTCCCGGCTCCGAGCATCTCATCGTTTACGCGATGCTCAAGGAGATCATTGATCGGGAGCTCTTCGACAAAAAGGCTCTGGATCTCAGAGCTGTGGGTTTTGACGAGCTTGTCGCGTCACTTGAGGATTACACACCGGATCATGTCGGAGCACTCACCGGCGTGGATCCGAACATGATACGGGAGGCAGCGGCCGCCTACGCTGAGACAGAAAAGTCCATGATCGTGCTCACCGACGGCATGAACCGCATGGGAGTCAATGTCCGCTGCGCTCAGGCTGCTGCACATCTCGCGCTGGTGACCGGGAGGATCGGTAAGGATTCGGCCGGAGTGATGGTATTTGGAGAGAAGACCAACGCGCAGGGTGCGATCGACATGGGCCTGTGCCCCGACCTTCTGCCGGGCTTCAAGAGCGTCTCCGACGAGGACGCGCGGGCACGCTTCGAGGAAGCGTGGGAGTCGCCTTTGCCGGAAGGAGAGGGCTTGAGCGCGGAGGAAATCCTGACAAAAGCGGAGCGTGGAGAGATCCGCGGGCTCTATATTGTCGGGGAAAATCCACTCGATACCTATCCGGACCGCGCGAGAATTGAAAAAGCCCTCGCAAACCTCGAATTCCTCGTCGTGCAGGACATGTTTGCCACATCAACCGCGAACATGGCGCATGCCGTGCTGCCGGTCACCGCGTTCGTCGAAAAGAGCGGGACCTTTACGAGCGCGGAACGGCTTGTGCAACGGGTCAAGCCCGTGCTGAAGCACCACGGCGCCAAGAGTGATCTCGAGATCTTCACCGCATTGGCCGCGCTCATGGGCAAGCCGTCCATGACCTATGCGGGACCGGAACAGGTGTTGGACGAGATAACCGGACTGGTGGACGTGTACGCGGGGATTTCTTACGATCGTATCGAACAGCAGGGAATTGCCTGGCCCTGTGTGGATCCGGATGACCCGGGTAAAGAGATGCTCTATGAGGGAGGATTCCCTGCAGGCAAAGCGAGCCTGGTCCCCGCACCGGCGGTACGGCAACCCGAGGGTGACGGACTGTCCGTGACGCTCATCCCGAGTACGCTCATGTTCCATTCAGGTTCGTTCTCCGCGTGGAGTCCCTCACTCATGGATGTGAGAGGTGAGGGGATCGCACGAATGAACCCTCACGACCTTGGGGCCCTGGGATTGCATGAAGGGGACAGGGTCAGGATTACAACGGCCGCAGGCTCGTCGATCGAAGTAACGGTCGAGCCGTCTTCACGAGCCGTGGAGGGGACGGTCATCATTCCCCACCATTTCCCGGCTCTCAAGCTGAACAGCCTCACCTCCTGGGAAGACCCCGTGGTGAGGGTCAATGTCGAAAAGGTGTAAAGGATTCTGGAGATGTCCGTGCTGGTATCTGCCCTCCCGGTGATCCTGCTGTTGATCAAGGTGGTGATTGTTCTCGTCGTGATACTCACGCTTGTTGCGTACGCGACACTGATGGAACGCAGAGTCCTCGGGTGGATACAGGTGAGGATGGGACCCAACCGGGTTGGGCCGTTCGGTTTGTTGCAGCCGCTGGCTGACGGGATCAAGCTCCTCCTGAAAGAGGAGATTACCGTCACTGCGGCCAACCGGCTTGTTTACCTGGTGGCGCCGTTGATTGTGGTCGTCTGCGCCTTGATTCCCTTCGCGGTCATCCCCTTTGCCAAGGGGTTGGGTCTCGAGCGGATTTTGGGCCCCATGGCCAACGAGTACGACCTCAATTCGGGAGTGATCGCAGATATCAACGTGGGCATACTCTACATCTTCGCGATCTCCTCCCTCGGGACGTACGGTGTGATACTCGGAGGGTGGGCCTCGAATAACAAGTATTCACTGCTGGGCGGTATTCGTTCCGGCGCGCAGATGATCAGCTACGAGCTCGGCCTGACCCTCTCAGTGATGGGTGTCCTGCTTCTCGCGGGGACGCTGAGCCTCGTGCAGATCGTGGATGCCCAGGACACGGTCTGGAGGTGGTACGTTTTCAGACAACCGCTGGGTTTTCTGCTGTTCCTGATCGCTGGAGCGGCCGAGATCGGCCGAACACCGTTCGATCTGGTGGAATGTGAAAATGAGCTCGTGGCAGGGTACCAGACCGAGTACAGCTCAATGAAGTTCGGGTTGTTCTATCTGGGAGAGTATGCTCATTTGCTCTTCCTGAGCTCGCTGGTCGCCACACTCTATTTCGGGGGATGGCAAGGGCCGGTGCTGCCGCCCATCGTATGGTTCCTCATAAAGACGGTCTTCTTCATGTTTGTGTTTATTTGGGTCCGGGGGACCTATCCACGGCTCCGGTACGACCGGGTGATGAGCTTCGGGTGGAAGGTGCTCGTGCCCGTGGGGTTGTTCAACGTGATGGTAACGGCTCTCGTGTATACCATTTGGCTGCAGTACAGAGGCTGAGCAGACCGCCGCGATGCGAACGAGATCCGCGTGGAGGGCCGCTTGCGACTCGAGCGCGCAGACTTCGGGATCACGGCGAGGCCTGTTCGGCTAAAAGAGATCGAGGTTTTGAGCGATGATTATCCCGTTGCTTCAGGGATTGAAACTGACTCTCAAAGAGTTCTTTTCCAAAAAGGTGACGATGCAGTACCCGGAGGAGAAATGGGAGGTGGCTCCTCGATGGAGAGGGCGGCACGTTCTCACGGTCTTTCCCTCGGGAAAGATCCGTTGTGTGGCCTGCATGCTCTGCGCCACGATTTGCCCGGCGCAGTGCATAAGCATAGTAGCCGCTGCTGAAGAGGACAATCGAAAATACCCGGAGAGTTATGAGCTTGATCTGGGGCGATGCATCTTTTGTGGATATTGTGTGGAGGTCTGCCCAAAACAGGCTATAGAAATGAGCACGGTGTACGAGCTGTCTGAATACAGCAGAGAGAATCTCATCCTTGATAAAGAAGCCCTCCTGAAACCTCCTCAGGAGAGATTCGAGGCCAAGAAGAGAAAGGCCGGTTAGCTTCGTTCCTTGCCGGAGGTATGGGGAGACAGATGAAAGAGCTGATTTTCTACGCGTTGGGTGCGGTCACGCTTGCCTCCGCCTTTCTTGTCGTCCTTTTGCGCCGCCCCCTCCACAACGTTCTCTTCATGATTCTTACGATGATCGGCCTGGCAGGCCTGTTCGTAAGTCTGCACGCCGAGTTCATCGCCATGGTCCAACTGATTGTTTACGCGGGCGCGGTCATGGTCCTTTTTCTGTTCGTGATCATGCTGCTGAATTTGGATCAGTTGCACACCCAGGAGGGACCTCGTGGGTTGCGGTGGTGGGCCGGCGCGTTGATCGCGGTGTCTGTTGCGGGGCTCATCGTGCTTGGCTTCAAGTATCTTGCTCCGCGGCCGATTCCACCGATGGAACGGATCGCCGGCATAAACAACACGGCGCTCCTGGGCAGAGAGCTGTTCACGACGTATCTTCTTCCGTTTGAGGTTGCGTCCATATTGCTTCTGGCCGCCATCATCGGCGCGGTGATACTGATCCGGAAGCAGTCCTGAGAACACGGGCCGAGGTTTCCCGCGGAAGGCTCGGCTCGCCGTAAGTGCAAGAGAGACCAATGGTACCCTTACAAAACTATCTCATTCTGTCGGCGGCGCTCTTTACGTTGGGCGTGATCGGCGTGATGGTACGGCGCAATCTGATCGTCATTCTCATGTGCCTTGAGCTGATGCTCAATGCCGTGAACCTGACGTTCATCGCGTTTGCCCGTTACCTCGGCTCGATGGAAGGGCAGATCTTTGTCCTGTTTATCATGGTGGTCGCGGCAGCGGAAGTCGCGGTGGGACTGGCCATCGCGGTGGCTATCTTCAGGCAGAAGGGTAGCATCAACATCAACGACATCAATCTCATGAAATGGTAAGGGGGACGTGGGCCGCGCGGGAAACGCCTCGCGGCTAGAGACCAATTCGTGGTCCCCTCGAGCTTGAAATCGGGAGCCTGGAATGAGTGATCTGGTTTGGTTGATCCCGTTATTTCCGTTGATCGGTTGTGCGCTCAACGGCCTCATCGGCAGGCGATGGCCCGAAAAAATCATCGGCTGGATAGGCTCGGCCGCTGTGGGCGCCTCGTTTGTTGTGGCCGCATCGATCTTCCTTGAGCTTTTGGGAATGGATCCCGGCTCGAGGTCCGTGGAAACGAATATCTATACGTGGATCCTGTCCGGGCAGTTGAATGTCCCCATAGGCTTTCTCGTCGACCCGTTAAGCGTCGTCATGATGATGGTGGTGAGCGGTGTGGGCTGCATCATCCACGTGTACTCCATCGGCTACATGGCGGGCGAAGTAGGATTCCGACGGTATTTCACCTACCTGAATCTGTTCGTCTTCGCCATGCTCACCCTGGTGTCCGCCAACAACTTCCTGCTGATGTTCGTCGGATGGGAGGGGGTCGGACTCTGCTCATACCTCCTCATCGGGTACTACTACGAGAAGAAGTCGGCGTCCGACGCAGGGAAGAAAGCTTTTGTGGTCAACAGGGTGGGCGATTTCGGGTTCCTGATCGGAATCCTGCTGATCTTCGTGACCTTCGGGACGCTCAACTTCACCGGAGTGTTCGCGGCGGCTCCGGACAAATTGACCCACGGCGGTACGCTCGTCACACTGATCACCCTGCTGCTCTTTGTGGGAGCAACGGGGAAATCCGCGCAGATACCGCTCTACACATGGCTTCCGGACGCCATGGAGGGTCCCACGCCGGTCAGCGCCCTGATCCATGCTGCCACCATGGTAACCGCGGGCGTGTACATGGTGTCTCGTCTGAGCCTCCTCTATGCCATGGCGCCGGTCTCCATGACCGTTGTTGCGGTGATTGGAGGTGCCACCGCGGTGTACGCGGCGACGATCGGCATCACCCAGTTCGACATCAAACGAGTGCTCGCCTATTCGACCATCAGCCAGCTCGGTTACATGTTCATGGCATGCGGTGTGGGCGCGTTTGCCTCGGGCATATTCCATTTGATGACCCATGCCTTCTTCAAGGCGCTTCTCTTTATGGCCGCGGGGAGTGTCATGCACGCCCTTTCCGGCGAGCTGGACATGAGGTACATGGGCGGTCTCAGGAAGAAGCTTCCGTACACTCACCTGACCTACATCTTCGGCACGCTTGCGATTGCCGGAATCTTTCCCTTTGCCGGATTCTTCAGCAAGGATGAGATCTTGTTCTTCGCGTTTGAGCGGCATTGGGCCTTCTGGGCTCTCGGCGCGATTGCCGCGATTATGACATCCTTCTACATGTTCCGCTCGGTGTTCATGACCTTTTACGGGGAGTCGAGGGTAACCCCGGAGGCTGCCAAGCACCTGCACGAATCTCCGCCGATCATGACGATTCCGCTCGTGATCCTGGCAATCCTCTCTCTGGTTGGAGGTCTTGTCGGAATCCCGATTTTCGCAGGGCTCAATCGGTTCGGAGATTTCCTAGCGCCGGTTTTTGCTCCGGCCCAGGCAATCCTGCACGGGGCGCACGCGGAGGCGGGGCATCACGAGATTACGCTGGAATTGGGGCTCTTGGCGGTCTCGCTGGCGATAGCCATTGGCGGGTTTTTCCTGGCCCGTTGGATGTACATCACGGATCCTTCGGTGCCGGACAAGGTGATCAGCGAGTACCCGGACCTGCACGAAATGGTCTACCACAAGTACTGGGTGGACGAAATATACGATGTCCTGTTCGTCAACTCCATTGTGCGATTCTCCAGGTTCCTCTGGAAAGCCTTTGACGATGCGGTGATAGACGGCATTGTCAACGGCGTGGCCGGAGCGATGAGGGGATGGGCCAGGGGGCTGAGAAGAGTCCAGACCGGACTGGTGAAGGATTACGCCCTCTCCATTCTTTTCGGGGTGCTGCTGGTGATCGGATATCTGGTGCTGAGATAGGATAGCGGAGGAATGCCGTTCATGGAGAGTAGTTCCTTTCCCTGGCTGAGTTTTATAGTGTTTGTTCCTTTGGTGGGGGCATTGCTCCTCCTGTTCTTGGACAGGCGATATCACACGCTTCTCCGCTGGGTGGCTCTCGTCACCATGCTGGCTGATCTGGTCGGCGGGATCGTGGTGTACTGGATGTTCGATACATCGTCCGGCGCGATGCAGCTTTCCGAATTCCACCGGTGGGTGCCGTCCTGGGGCATTGCGTACAAGCTGGGCATCGACGGTATCAGTCTCTTTCTCATCATGTTGACGGTGCTGCTCGGCCCCATCGTTATTCTCGCGTCGTGGAAGGACATCCAGAATCGCGTGAAGGAGTTTCTGGTCTGCTTGCTGGTTCTGCAAACCGGCATGATCGGCGTGTTCCTGTCAATGGATCTCTTCCTCTTTTACGTATTCTGGGAGGTGATGCTCATTCCCATGTATCTCCTGATCGGGGTCTGGGGCAATCCTGCCAGGAAACTGTATGCGGCCATCAAGTTCGTCCTCTACACCATCGTGGGCAGTCTGTTGATGCTGGCGGCTATTCTGGTGCTCTATTTCATGGCTGGCCAGGCCACGGGCGTGTATACGTTCGATCTGCTGAAGCTCTATGACTTTCATGTGCCGCTACAGGCTCAATTCTGGATGTTTCTCGCGTTCTTTCTCGCGTTTGCCATCAAGGTTCCCATGTTTCCCTTTCACACATGGCTCCCTGATGCGCATACCGAAGCGCCCACGGTCGGGAGCGTGGTGCTTGCCGCCGTGCTTCTCAAGATGGGCACGTACGGTTTCGTCCGCTTTGCGATTCCGCTCTTTCCCAATGCGGCGATTGATGCAACCTGGTGGATAAGCGTGCTGGCTGTGATCGGCATCATCTACGGAGCGTGGGTGGCGATGGTGCAGGTTGACGTGAAGAGGCTCGTGGCCTTTTCCAGCGTCAGCCATCTCGGATTCGTCATGCTGGGGATGTTTTCGTTCACCATGCAGGGTGTGCAAGGGAGCATCCTTCAGATGATCAATCATGGACTGAGCACGGGCGCACTCTTCCTTATCGTCGGGATCATCTATGAGAGAAGGCATACGCGTCTCATAGCGGATTTTGGAGGCATCTCGAAGGTGATGCCGGCATTTGCCGTCTTTTTCATGATTTTCACGCTGTCTTCCATCGGACTTCCCGGCCTCAACGGGTTCGTGGGCGAGTTCCTCATCCTGCTGGGCACCTTCAGGGTCCACCCCTGGTATGCGGTGATCGCGGCTTCCGGCGTGATTTTCGCCGCGGTCTACATGCTCTGGATGTTTCAGCGGGTCATGTTCGGTAAGATCACGAACCCCAAGAACCTGGGACTGAAAGACCTCAGTGCGCGTGAAGTGGTGGTGCTGTTGCCTCTTCTGGCTTTCGTGGTCTGGATCGGCGTGTATCCCGACACGTTTCTCAAGCCCATGGAGCCTGCGGTAAAGAAGTTTATCGAGCGGGTGGAAACGAAACGAGCGGCGGTCATCAAGATAGAGAATGCAAGGAAGTTAACGGTAACGAACAGCGGTCTGAAGCTCACGTTGTCCGGCCGCGGCCTCACGACCGACCGCTGATCGCTCGGTATAGGAGCAATGGGAATGATCCCGGTACCTGAAGTAAACCTGGGGGGTATCCTCCCCGCGTTGGTTTTGTGCATCGCCGGTCTCGTTGTCATCGGCGCGGGCCTGTTTGTGCCCAGGGGTAAGCTGACCTATACGGCTCTGATAAGCCTGGTGGGCATCATCATTGCGTTTATGGCGAACAGTCATCTGAGGTACATGAACCAGAGCGCGTTCGCCGGCCTGGTCGTTCTGGACCCGTATGGCTGGTTCCTGAACATTGTGATACTCACCGCGGTCGGCCTGACCATACTCATGTCGGTACGGTATCTCGCGGATGAAGGCATGCAGCTGTACGAGTATTTCGTGCTGCTCCTCTTTGCCAGTGCTGGAATGATGTTCATGGTTTCGGCCAATCATCTCCTGATGATCTTCGTGGGGCTCGAAACCCTGTCGATTTCCATCTACATTCTGGCCGGTATAAGGCCCGGAAAACCGCGTTCGCAGGAGGCCGCGCTGAAGTACCTCCTGCTCGGGGGATTTGCCAGCGGGATTTTCCTGTACGGCGCTGCTCTGCTCTATGGGAGCGCGGGCTCGCTCAGTCTTCCGGTTCTGGCGGAGTACTGCCAGAAATGGGATATGAGCCTGATGGCCAAGGCGGGAATGGGGCTCCTCCTCGTGGGATTCGGCTTTAAGATCGCGGTGGTGCCCTTTCACATGTGGACGCCGGATGTGTACGAGGGCGCGCCCACTCCCATTACGGCTTACATGTCGGTCGGGGTCAAGGCTGCGGCTTTTGCTGCGTTCGCCAGGGTGTTTTTTGAATCGTTTGTGGGGGTGGAGGTAAGCTGGGCCATTATCCTGTGGGTCATCGCAGCGGTCACCATGATCGTCGGGAACGTGGCGGCACTCGTGCAAGAGAATATCAAGCGTATGTTGGCCTACTCGAGCATCGCTCATGCGGGCTACATTTTGATAGGCATGGTCGCGGGCCGCGAGGCGGGGGTGTCGGCACTGCTCTACTATCTGCTGGCCTACACCTTTACCAACCTGGGAGCGTTTGCCGTCGTGGTGTTGGTGGGGAGAAAAGGGGAGGCCAACGTCATGATCGACGACTATCGCGGGCTGGCCAAGGCTCATCCTCTTCTGGCCCTGGCGATGGCAATCTTCCTCTTCTCTCTGGCCGGGATTCCACCTACTGCGGGTTTTGTGGGCAAATTCAGCATATTCACCGCCGCGGTCAAGGCAGGCTACATCTGGCTGGTCATCATCGGGGTGCTCACGAGTGCGGTCTCTGTATTCTATTATTTCCGTGTGGTAATGAAGATGTATATGGAGGTCCCTGACACCGAGCCGTCGGCGCTCCAATTCGCGCCCGGCACCGTTGTCGCGCTTGTCATTGCCGCGGTGGGCGTGGTGTATATCGGCATTTTCCCCACCGTTTATCTGAATCTCGCCGCGGAATCAGTGAAAACGCTCTTCTAGGACGGGTTCACACGGGTCGATTGAACACCACCAGTCTGCCCCACGTGAGGACTGCGTCGGCCGGGCTTCCTGGGAAGGGAACTCGTTCATGAAACTCAGGGCGTTGATTCCAACGGGTCACGGCATCAATTGCGAAAACGAGACGAGACGGGCCCTCGAATTGGCTGGATTCGACGAGGTCGACCTGGCGCATCTCAACTTCCTCGCTCGTGGAGAAATCACTATCGAGCGGTACCAGATCATTGTCTTCCCCGGCGGATTTCTCGATGGGGACGATCTCGGTGCAGCGCAGGCTTGTGCGAACCGAATCCGGCATTCCCGTATCAATGGGGAACGGCTCATCGACCGTCTCGTACGGTTCGTTCTGCACGGCGGACTGGCACTCGGCATCTGCAACGGCTTTCAGCTTCTCATCAAGCTCGGGATGCTCCCGGCAACGGAGGGAGATTACACGAGACGCGATCTGACCCTCACCGGAAACGATTCAGGGCGGTTCGAGGACCGCTGGGTACATCTCCTGGTAGACCCGCTCTCCCCATGCATTTTCACTCGAGGCTTGAACCGGCTCTATCTGTGCGTGCGGCACGGAGAAGGGAAGATTGTCGGGAGGGACAGGGATTTCACCCGCGGCCTCGTGCAATCTCATCAGGCCGCGGTCAGGTATGCGACACCCGACGGGTCCGAGCCTGCCACGGAGTACCCCGACAACCCCAATGGTTCCGAGGAAGCCATCGCGGGGATCTGCGATCCCACGGGGCGGGTCTTCGGATTGATGCCGCATCCGGAAGCATTTCTCGATCGAACGAACCACCCGAGATGGACCCGGGAGGAACTGCCTGAAGAGGGAGCCGGCCTGGCCGTGTTCAAGAATGCCGCGGCCTACCTTCGGACGGCCTGACGATGCCGGCGCACGGCCGGCCGCGGCGGAGCGAATGACACGAAGGCCGGACGGCCTTGCGGGCTGGTGGAAGATCCAGGGAAAGCTCGGTGCGGGCGAGTTTTCGGGGAAGAGGAATACCGGGGCCCTTGCGTAATTCCCCGGAGCGGAGCCGTGGAATGTACGTTTTTTGTTGCTATATCCGGTGAGTTGGAATAAAATTTCGTGTTATTTCCTCTCCTGCATAGCCAACAACCAGAACAGATTGAGAACGATTTCTGCAGGTGAACCTGCACGATGAAAAGTTTCACGAGGAGGTATTTATGGCTCTCGATCCGACCAAAATGGCCGACTGGGAGATAGCCGAAGAGGCCGAGAAAAGTATGAAGACCGTCTATCAGCTCCGTGATGAATTGGGGCTGGAAGAGGAGGAGCTTCTCCCCCACGGGCACTACGTGGCGAAGGTGGATTTCCGCAAGGTTCTTGAGCGCCTCAAGGACAGACCCGATGGCAAATACATCGATGTAACCGCTATCACTCCCACTCCCCTGGGCGAAGGCAAATCGACCTGCACCATGGGGCTCGTCGAAGGATTGGGCAAGCGTAACAAGAATGTGATCTCGGCTATTCGCCAGCCGTCAGGCGGCCCGACCATGAACATCAAGGGATCGGCCGCGGGGGGCGGCATGGCCCAGTGCATCCCCCTCACACCCTTTTCGCTGGGTTTGACCGGGGACATCAACGCGATCATGAATGCCCACAACCTGGCAATGGTCGCGGTCACCTCGCGAATCCAACACGAGTTCAATTATGATGACGAAGAATGGGCCAAGCGGGGACAGCCGCGGTTGAACATCGATCCGCGCCAGGTGGAGTTCGGCTGGATCATGGACTTCTGCGCGCAGGCCCTTCGACATATCGTCATCGGCCTGGGCGGCAAGATGGACGGCTTCATGATGCGCTCGTCCTTCGGAATCGCCGTCTCCTCCGAGATCATGGCCATTCTGGCCGTCTCGACGGACTTGAAGGACATGCGCGAGCGCATGGGCCGCATTGTGGTGGCGTACAATAAGAAGGGCGAGCCTGTGACCACCGCGGACCTCGAGGTTGACGGCGCGATGACCGCGTGGATGGTCGAAGCCCTGAACCCCAACCTGATGCAGAGCGTCGAGGGGCAGCCGGTGTTCGTGCACGCCGGTCCGTTCGCGAACATCGCGATCGGCCAGTCATCCATCATCGCGGACCGGGTAGGGCTCAAGCTTGGTGACTACCATGTCACGGAATCGGGATTCGGCGCTGACATCGGATTCGAGAAGTTCTGGAACCTCAAATGCCGCTTCTCCGGCCTCAAGCCTAACTGCGCGGTAGTGGTGGCCACCATTCGAGCGCTCAAATGCCACGGCGGCGCTCCCGTTCCCAGGCCGGGACTGCCCATGCCCAAAGAGTACGATGGGGAAAATGTGGGCTGGGTCGAGGACGGCTGCAAGAATTTGGTCCACCATATTGAGACGGTCAAAAAGGCGGGGATCAATCCCGTCGTATGCATCAACGCATTCTATACGGACACCAAGAACGAGATCGCCGCGGTGAAGCGCATCGCCGAAGCCGCGGGCGCTCGAGCCCCCGTCTCGGAGCACTGGCTCAAGGGCGGTGACGGAGCCCTCGAATTTGCTGACGCGGTCGTTGACGCGTGCGAAGAGCCAAATGAGTTCAAGCTGCTGTACGAGCTTGACCTGCCGCTGCGCCAGAGGATCGAGCTTATCGCCAAAGAGGTCTATGGAGCAGACGGAGTCAGCTACAGCGCTGAAGCGGAAGCCAAGGCAAAGAGAATGGAGGCAGACCCCGAGCTCTCGAAGCTGGGAACCTGCATGGTCAAGACTCACCTCAGCCTCACCCACGACCCGAATGTCAAGGGAACGCCCAAGGGATGGGTGCTGCCCGTGCGGGACATCCTCACGTACAAGGGCGCGGGATTCGTGGTCCCGGTCGCGGGTGCGATCTCACTGATGCCGGGAACGAGCTCCAATCCCGCGTTCAGACGTATCGACGTGGACGTGGAAACCGGTAAGGTCAAAGGCCTGTTCTAATATCGGGTCTTGTGCAATGAATGATCCGGGAGGGCCCTTCCCCTGACGAGCCAGGGCCTCCCGGATCTGCTCGTGACCTCTCTCAGGCGGACAACCGCGTTCCGGACGTGATCCGGCCCAGCCCCCAACGGACATACCCTCGCCACACGGGGGAAAGTCCAGCACGCGATGAGCGGCGCCGGCCCTCGAAAAGCCCTGGAGAGAACAACTGCCGATGAATGCGAGAGACCGCGAGCTCCTCAATGAAATTCAATCCGATTTTCCCATCGAGCCACACCCCGCCCAGGTCATCGGCAAGCGAATCGGGATGGACGAGTCAGTGGTCCTCGAGCGCATAGGCTGACTCAAGGAAGAAGGGGTCATACGACGGTTCGGCGCGTCCATCAACTCCAGGCGCATCGGATTCGTGAGCACCTTGCTCGCAGCCAAGGTTCCCCGGAAAGAGTTCGATCGCTTTGTCAGGACCGTCAACGCCTGCCCCGGAGTCACCCATAATTACGAGAGGCGGCATGAGTACAACGTGTGGTTCACGCTCATCTCCCCCTCTCGCGAAGAAAAAGACCGTACCATCCGAGAACTCATCGAGACTACGGGAATCGACATTCTCGAGCTCCCCGCGAAGAGGATCTTCAAGATACGGGTCGACTTCAAGTTCTGAGGAATGCAGGGGCTGAGTGGTGACGAGCGCCATTCGGAGAGCACCTTTGAGGAACGCCCTCTTGATCTACCCGCTGGATCGAATCTGCGAGGCATACCGGGGACGGAGATTCGTGGAGCATCTCAACCCCCGGCAGGCGCGTTCGGCCAGGTTGCCCGAGGATGTCACGCCTCGGATATCTTGGTGAAACGGCGCTTCCAGAGCGGTTGATCCGTCTCGCACGGCTTAACCAGCTCGCCAAGCTTGGGCCAGTTCAGCTCCCGTTCCCCCATGGCTACGTCGACCAGGTGGGAGCCGAGTTTCCATCCCGCGCCGAGGGCCAGGCCGACTGCGGCCCACCCAAGGAGTTTCAACGGATAGAGTGTCAATGGTGTCATCTTCTCTGTCTCCTTTTCAGACGGGATTCATGAGGCTCGTCCGCGATCCCGGCGATGGTGTCACGCCCGGACCTTTCATTCGTGTGAACCTTCGGGTGGCTCGGACATGCCTTGAACCCTTGTGAGATTCTCCAATTCTTCCAGTTTTCTCTCTTCTTCCTCCAGCTTCGCTCTCATGGCGCCGATCTTCTCCCGTTGTCGCTCAGCCTCACTGAGAGCCTCGATCTCTTTCTCTAAATCCTCCTCTTTTTCCAGTCTCTTCTTCAGCAATTGATAGATGCCCACGCCGCTTGCGAGCGCTCCTACGCCTACTGATGCGCCTTTCAATATCCGGGCGGCCAGGGAGACATTCCCGAGCAAACCGGTCGCCCGCGCTCCCAGGGCAACGCCTCCGAGTCCGATCAGCGTCCACAGGATAGAAGCAGCCGTGCCCGTTGGCCGTGCCTCACCCTTGAGCCATCGGTGAACCGTGGTCTCCGCGACATTGAGAGTCTCCGCGAGCTGCCTGGGGGTCAGATTCTCTTCTTTGAGAAACCTCCGGATCATCTCTGGAATGGTGGCATCTTTTCTCTTGCTCTCTTGTTCCATTTGCGCACCTTCGAGGGATCATGCAATAGACACGATATCGAG
>JARRRG010000004.1:0-15205 GCA_037380965.1 Deltaproteobacteria bacterium | reverse complement strand
GATAACCACAAACGTTTGGCAAGTCATCTGTAACGCTCGTGGACGATTTTTCAGGGTGTTTATGCCGAATCCGTTGAACGTATCTCTGCTCGTCCCGCAGCACGGGCTGATTGAAGCATTTACCGGCGGAAATTCCTCATATATTTCTTCACAGCCTCTCTTGCCAGGGCATCGACGATCGAGTTCTCTTCATGATTGTCATGTCCGCGCACCCAATGCCATTCGATTTCATGCCTGCTGGCCTCTGCGTCGAGGCGACGCCAGAGATCGTCATTTTTGACGGGCTTTTTCTGAGCGGTTTTCCAACCCCTTTTCTTCCAGTTGCCGATCCACTCGGTTATTCCCTTTTTCAAGTACTCGGAATCAGTGGTCAGTGTCACCTTGCACGGACGCTTTAACGATTCGAGAGCTCTGATGGCCGCGATCATTTCCATTCGGTTGTTGGTTGTGAGGGGTTCTCCCCCGCTTATGGATTTTTCTCTGCCCTTCGTTCTCAGCAAAGCGGCCCAGCCGCCGGGTCCGGGATTTCCGCTACAGGCGCCGTCGGTATAGATTTGTCCTGGGTCCGTCGAACTCGCAAAAGAAGATGCCTTGCCACGTGCCGAGCAGAGGAACCCCATTGGAGACGATCAGGTGTACGGAGCTTCCGACGAGTGAGCTCTTGATGTGCGCGTCGGAGTTGCCTTCTGCATGCTTGTACGAAGCCTTGTACGGAACCAACTGGGAGAGTTGTGCCGTGATGTCTTGTACTACGGAGGGATCCGCGGCCTCGTTGATGGTGACTCCTGCTGTCGTATGAGGGACATACACCACGGCCATGCCCTCGCGTACGCCGCTCCCGGTAATCACATCGCGGACCTGCGCGGTAATGTCGAGAAATTGAATACGAGACTGGGATCGAACCTGCAGCGTTTCCATCGCCTCCTCCTCAATGGTCAAGAGACCCTGCGCACCGGTAGGGCACCATTAGTGTTCCGCAGCAAGGACCGTGTCCGCGAACAATGCCTCCGCGAAATCCCGGGCATTGAAGTCCCGGAGATCGTCCATTTTCTCACCGATTCCGATGTAGCGCACGGGAATGTTGAGCTCGTTCGAAATACCCACCAGGACGCCGCCCTTTGCGGTTCCATCCAGTTTGGTGAGCGCGATACCGGTCACCGGAACAGCCTCATGAAACGTTTTGGCCTGGAGAATGGCGTTCTGGCCGTTTGACGCATCGATCACCAGAAGGGTTTCATGGGGTGCGCCCGGAAGTTTCTTGTCAAGGGTGCGCGATAGTTTCTTGAGCTGCTCCATGAGCGGTACCCTTGTGTGAAGCCTGCCCGCGGTGTCAATGAGGACGAGGTCCGAACCTTCCGCCAGGGCCCGTTCCATGCCGAGAAACGCTACGGAAGACGGATCGGCCTTCTCTTTTCCTTTGACTACGGGACACCCCACCCGATCAGCCCAGATCTCCATTTGCTCCACGGCCGCGGCTCGAAACGTGTCGGCCGCCACCATGAGCACTTTGGTTCCCGCGGCCTTGTGGCGGGCTGCGATCTTGGCGATCGTCGTGGTCTTGCCCGACCCGTTTACCCCCACGACCATTACCACGAACGGTTCAGGGCGGAATCCCACCCGGAGCGGAGATTCGACTTTCAGAAGCAGCTCTTCAATCTCGGCCTTGAGGTGAACCAAAATGAGACCGGCAGAATCGAGCTCTTTGCGCTTCACGCGGGATGTTACGCTGTCAAGAAGTTGATACGCGGTCTGCACCCCGATGTCGGCGGTCACGAGGATCTCTTCCAGCCGGGCCACCATCTCTTCATCAAGTTCTTTCTTACCGAGAAACAGCTCGTCAAGGCTCCTCACAAAGCCGGATCGGGTCTTGGTAAGTCCAGTCTGGAGGCGGTATAAGCTTTCTTCGCGGCTCGGTTCCCCGGCCGAAACAGCGGCCGGTTCAGGCTGATCCACCTCCCTTGATTCCACAACCGAAGGCTCGACTGCCTCGAGATCGTCCTCCTCTGGTTCGAGGGCAGGCCGATCTTCTTGCACGCGCTCCTCATCCCTCTTGAATATGCGCTTGAAAAAGCCCTTTTTCTTCTTTTTGTTCTCTTCCATTCCTTCGCGATTCCTTCCCAGGGTCAGTCGTCCTTGGGAACGGTTTGCACGGGCTGGGCCGTTCCCGCGGGAGAAAGGCGGGAATACCGGTATGACAGAGAGTAAACCGGACATGGTAAGTCTAGCAAGGAGGTGGAGGCTGGTCAAAGGAAATTACTTAAGGTCAATTCTTGGAAATATATTGAACATATTGAACTATTTATGTTATACTTTGGCCAATAAAACTCAGGGAGGCACCCGTTGTTCTGGCGATTAAGAGAGTTGAGCTTCACTATCCCTGCGGAACTTCACGATAAGATTCGGCGTTCCTGTACTCCCATCAACGATGGACTGAGCGAGGTGGTCAGCGCACGGCCGCGGCCCTCGCGAGGTCGTGACAAGGGCAAAAGGCAGCCGGTCAGTGAGAGCCGCGATTCGGCGTCGGGAGGCGCGCCGTATGACGCGGCCTCTTCCCAATTGACGGGAGGCTGTTGAATGAAGGATGGCCGGTGCGGACACTCGCAGATTGAAGGGCTCTCGCTCATGCCGCAAGGATTGCCGATGATGAGGATCGTGACCGGCGCGATCCTCGTTTTGCTCCTGGTGACGTCGCCTCCGATCCCCGCGTGGGCAAAAACGCCCTGTTTCTCCGAAACGTACAGCGCCCTGGCCGGTCTCTCGAGAGATCCGAACGGCACGCGGGACCAATGGTTACGGGTCATCAAAGACTTTGTCCGGATCTACCGCGGGAGTGACGATCACGCAATCAAGATGCGAAGCCTCTTTCTGAGCGGCAAGGCTTCATTGGGCCTCTATCGCCGAAGCTTGAACATGGAAGATCTGGATCGAGCCATTCGATATCTTAAGGATTTTACTTGGATTAATCGACACGATCCCGCCTCGTCAAACGGGTTGAAGGAGCTCAAAAGAGCTCTGGCTTTGAAAGAGAACGCTACTGGAGTGCGCTCGGGCGACGAGTCCGTGGAGCGTGCGGCCAACAAAAGGAAGCCTCCGGTTGGGGAGTTGGTGCTCGCGTCATGGCAAGCGTCCCAAACTCAAACAAAAAAACCGGTTGAATCTCCTCCCGAGGTTGAGGAACCATTGATACCTCGTGCGAGATCGCCGTTCACCGTAACGGGTAATCCTTTTTGCCCGACGGGCACAAGAAATCTACTGAGAATAGCTCTTCCCCTGCGCCGGGCATCCATTGCTCCCCGGACGATGACTGACGCGTCACCGCGGACTCGGACTCATGTTCGGACCGGAAAGCGATTTGTGGTGGTTATCGACCCCGGTCACGGCGGCAAAGATCCCGGCGCGGTCTCACCGGACGGCCTCCTGAAGGAAAAGGACGTTGTGCTGGATGTTTCCCGGCGCCTCAAAAAGATAATGGAACGTGAGCATCCGGATATTGACGTGTTCCTTACGCGCGCGGATGACAGGTTCTTGTCTCTCGAGCAGCGTACCGCCCTGGCCAACTCGTTGAATGCCGATCTCTTTCTTTCGGTTCACTGCAATGCGAGCCGGGAAGGTTTGTCACGAGGCATCGAAACGTACTATCTCAGCAAAGCCAGCTCTCGCAAGGCTATGGAGGTCGCGGCCAGGGAAAACGGCATACCCCTCGTCAAGATGAGTGACCTGGAAGCCACATTCCTCGATCTCACGGTTACCTCAAAGAGGACCGAGTCGCACCGACTGGCGAGCATAATTCACAACTCTCTGATCCAGCGATTGTTTCAAAACCGGCGAATTTCCGAGGACCGAGGGGTAAAGCGCGCGCCGTTTTACGTATTGCTGGGGGCAAAGATGCCGGCGATTCTTGTGGAATGCGCCTTTATCAGCCACTCGGTAGACCAAAGGAGGCTTCAAAGCCCGCACTACCTCGATCGTTTGGCAGAAGGCCTTGCCAAAGGCACGTGCCACTATTTGCACAATCGTGATGAGAAAAGTTGAGACGCACTCATCTGAAACATCATGATTAAAATTGTTCCCGGTTGACCCGCGGCAGGTTGAAATTTACTATGGTACCTCCTAATTGAATGGTTCTTCCGGCGGATCGCGTGCGAACATGATCCGTCTCAACCTGCAGCCGGATCGGAGGTCGTCGGGCAATGCGCTATATATTCGCAAATCACGATCGTTCATCTCAAATAGCGAAAATTCGGGAGGGAATTGAGGAGCATCGAGCATCGGGGGTCACCGATCCCGAAGGGCTCGAGATGTATCCCATATATGACGACATCCTGGGCCAGCTTGCCGACCAGTACCTCGGCCACTGGCAGGAGGAAGTCGCCCTGCTCGGATTGGGGGGGTACGGCCGCAAGGAGATGAGCCCGTACTCTGACATCGACTTGCTGTTCCTCAGGCCGGAAGATGCTCCGGAGGGAATTTACCGCGGGATTCGCAGCATCCTGCGTCTCCTTTGGGACTCGAAGGTCGAGCTTGGGCATTCTGTGCGAACCATTGAAGAGTGCAAAATAGAAGCGCGCAGAGACTTGGCCGTGTTGACCTCACTCTTGGATACCCGGTTCATCTGGGGGGACGATCGGATATACCGAATGCTCAAGAACGAGCGGGAACGGCTTATCCACGAGACCGACCCATTGGACTTCTATTTGAGAATCGAAGCGGAGCTCCTGAAATCATGGTCAGATTTCGGGCACACCATTTACCTGCTCGAACCGTACGTGAAGGAAGGTCCCGGCTCCCTGCGCTACATGCAGTTGATCGGCTGGCTCTCGAGGATAATCTACGGATGTTCGGGCGTGGATGACCTCCCCGTTCTCGGGATGTCCAGCTCGAAAGAGGTGGGTGCCGTCAAGGAGGGCCTGCGTTTCCTCTCAGGCGTACGTACCAGGCTCCATTTTCTCTCCGGACGGCGTGACGATCGCCTCAAATTTGAGGCCCAGACCGTGCTCGCGGAGCAGATGGGATTCAACGATACTCCCGAACGGCAGGGTGTCGAGCGTTTCATGCAAGAATATTACCGCCATGCGACCACAATGGAGCTGTTTGGGCAAGAAGTGCTGGCACGGGCGAGACTGTTCCTGAGGCCGAGCGGCGGGTCGGAAGTGAAACGGATGAAGCTCGACCGCTCATTCTATATCGGGGCGGGAGGTATAAATCGGAACGATCCCGACGAAATGAGCCTGGATGCGTTGGAAATGCTCCAGGCGTTCCGATGGGTCGTCCAAACCGGCTCTCATCTGGACATACGCTTGATGGACCTGATCCGCACCCGTATTCTTTCTCTGGACTCCCGATGGAAAGACGATCCCGCGGTCAATGCGCGTTTTCTCGAAATCTTTCGCACTCGTGGATCCATTTCCAAGGGCCTCACCGCAATGATGCAAACGGGATTCCTCGAGCGGTTCATCGTCGAGTTCGCCCGCATTCGCTACCTGCGCCTGTACGACGCGTATCACCAGTACACGGTCGATCGGCACACGATGCGGGTGCTTGCGGAAATCGATTCCTTTGGCCGTGACAACAGGGAGGGAAAAGATTCTCTGCTCCGAACGATTTTCTCCAGGTCTGAGAAACCAGAAGTGCTCTACCTTGCAGGGCTTTTCCATGACATCGGTAAAGGCTCCGGCCCAGGCCATGAAATTCGGGGCGAACTGATCGCGCGTCCGGTGCTTGAACGTATCGGACTTCCTCCGGACGATGTCGAGGAGGTCTGCTTTCTGATTCGCAGCCATCTGGCCATGAGTCAACTCGCTTTCAAGAAGGACCTCCACGACGAGGCCCTGCTCGGCCGCTTCGCGGGAAATCTGATGCATAAGCGGCTTCTGGACATGCTTATGTTGCTCACACACGCGGATTTGCGGGCTGTGGGGCCACGAGGCTTGAGCTCCTGGCGAAGCTACCTGCTCGAGGAGTTGTACTATCGTACACTCGATGTCTTGGAGGGCGAGAGCGCGGAAGGCGAAGATCTGGCCGAATGGGTCCAGCAGATAAAGGCAGTCGTGAGGAAACACGTTCCTCAAAAAGAGAGGGGCGCCAAACTCGATGAATTCCTCGCGGGCGCGTCCTCCCGTTACCTGCTCGATTTCTATCCCGGTATCGTTGCGGATCATTTCCTTGCCGTGAGATCCTACCTTAAGGAGCACGGGAAGGAGTCCTTCGATTCGGATGATATCATAGTGCGTAAGGTGGATCATCTTCGGCCCGGGTACAGCTCTGTCACCCTGATCACCCAGGACAGGCACGGGCTTTTCTTCCGCATCTCCGGAACTCTTTCCGCCAACAGAATCAATATCCTGAGCGCCTGGAGCCATACCGTCGGATCTGAACTTGCCGTCGCCACCTTTCATGTGCACGATATACCCCAGGGGCCGCTTGTCGACCCGGATCGCTGGGAAAAATTCCGTGCGGACATGGGCGCAGTTATCCGAGGTGAAGTCGATGTGCATGAACTGGTGGATGCCCGGCGGCGGGCAGGGGGGCTTTACCCCCGAACTTCCGCTCCGCTCTTTCCTTTGAAGGTGGAAATCGATAACGCGGCGTCAGACACGGCCACGATCGTAGAGGTGTACGCGCACGATCGTCCCGGTCTGCTGTACGACATCACGCGCCACCTCTCCTCACTTGGGCTCGACATCATGCTTGCGAAGATCAGCACTGAGATCGATCAGGCTGCGGATATTTTCTACGTCCTGGACGAAAACGGCCAAAAAGTAGCGGACTTCGATCGGTTGGATGAAATCAAGACCAGTTTGAAAGTGCACTTGACCGAAATGGAAGAGGCTATGTTGAGAGGGCGGCGGACCGCGGCAATTTGAGAAAAGAGAACTATTCCGGATTACCCCGTGCCGTCACCCGAGATCCCTTCTCTCTCCGGTGCCACCATGACTGAGCCGACGCTCTCGAAAATCGAGCTTGCAGCCGCGGGATACCTGGATCACCTGATACTGGACCGGGGTCTGGCACGCCTGACCGTCGAGTCCTATGCGTCCGACATGAATGGATTTTTGTCATTTCTCCGACGCCGGGGTATTACTCATGTTGCCGGCATTGGCCGCGAAGAGATCCTCGTGTACCTTGCTCTGCTCGATCAGAGGGGACGAAGTGCCCGCACCCGGGCCAGAAAAACGTCATGTCTCAAAGGTTTTTTCCGCTTCTTGATGGAACGGGGCTCCATCAATGAAGACCCATCGGAGCTGATCGACTCCCCTCGCTTGCCCAAGAGGGTGCCGGCCTACCTGGAAGTTGAAGAAGTGGATGCGCTCCTTGCGTCCCCTGACACGGCCACCCTTGAAGGAAGACGTGACACCGTGATGTTCGAGCTTGCGTACGCCACCGGCCTGAGGGCATCGGAATTGGTGAATCTCGAGGTACGTCAGGTCGATTTGGAAATGGGATGTGTCACCATCGTCGGCAAGGGTGCGAAGGAACGGGTGGTGCCCATCGGTGTGCCCGCGTCTCGAGCGATCATGGAATATGTCGACACGGTTCGTCCGCGGTTGCTGCGCGGCGCGAGTTGTCGGGCTCTGTTTGTGACGCGACGAGGCGGTCCCATGACGCGCCAGGGCTTCTGGAAGATCGTCAAGAAATGCGCTGAGAGAGCCGGTATCAGGAAGAGTATTTCTCCTCACACCCTTCGCCACTCCTTTGCCACCCACCTCGTGCAGAACAGCGCGGATCTCCGAGCCGTCCAACTGATGCTCGGCCATTCCGACATCTCTACCACCGAGATCTACACCCACGTGGCTCAACAACGACTCAAGCAGCTTCACGCGGCATGTCATCCACGCGGATAGGGACAGAACGTCCCCCCTCCCTCCGCGCGCCCTTTAACGAAAGGCCGAGACAATTCGTCAGGTCAGGGACCGACTCGGTGGACTTCATCTGAATCAGAGGAAAGCGGGATGGCTCGGCGAGCATCTGAAGAGAATCGAGCGCGCCGGGTCTCGGGAATGTGGGGGCGGAGGGACCCCCCGGGCCATGGAACGCGGGGCCCCCCCTTAAAATCGTGCGAACCGCGACTCATCATACCTTATCGAGTCTGCACCGGCCTCCGGGGTGGAGTCTTCACCCTTGGTGCAGGCGGCTCTTCCTCGAGCTCCGGCTCAGCTTCGAATTCAGGCACAAGCTCCTCCCCCTCGATTTTCTTGGCGCTAGGCGGCCGTTCAGCCGCAGCAGCCGGACCCACCTGGGAGGTCTTGGCGAGTATCCCACCGGTTACGGTGCGCCGTCGACTGGGCCTGCTGACCACCGTTCCCGGAGGCGCGGCGTAGGACGGATGCGCGAGATCCATGCCCGAACATTTCCAGATATAGACGTACGCATCGAGAATACCGTTCAGGGCCTCGTTATACACGTCATTTGCATCCACATCCGTAACGACCATCCTCGGTAGAAATTTCTGGGGCGCACGGAACATGGCGTACGGGTCTTCACGCATGCGGATGGCATATTTTTCGTTTCGCATGTATATGAACCGGGGCATGCCGTTTTCCTTGAGACGCTCCATGAGCTCTCCGAGGGAGTTAAAATCGCCGTACCCATCGTAGTACACCCACACGTCGATTACATTTTCGGCTATCACTGAATCCAGCGTTCTGGAAAAGCCCTCCAGATAGATGTAATCGGGAAATGCAGGCATCTTCTGCAGTATGATCGAATACGCGATCATCCCGAGTCTCCCCGCAATATTTCCCGCCGAGGTATCCAGCTTGATCTCTCCATCCTTCAGGGCCGCCACGCAATAGGGGATGTCGCGGCTAAGCCGGGCGTACGCTTCTTTGCGAATCTCTTCCAGATCGAGCATTTTTCTCGGATTGGATCTAATATCTCGGTCCATAAACGTCATGCCGCGCAGGAAGTCGTACCGATTGTTATAGATGAACGAGCCCATCGCCCTGGGAAGGAGCTTGAGCACGTCCTTGGTAACGGTCTCCAGGAAGCTCACATGGGTAAACCAGGCTACATATCCCATGGCCGGAACGGTCAGGGCAGCAACCATAACAGCGGTTGCCAAGAAATGCACGAGCCTTCGGGATGCCATCGATGGTCCTCCTTCGGCAGGAGATCTAGTCGTTCCCCCAAAAGGGGGCATCCCCCACCGGTTGGAGAATACCACAATCATGTGCCAACTTCAAACATAATTTCAGTATGCTAGTTGTACTTCTTCATATTATACCTTATAGTTAGAAAGGAGAGCAAGCGACGGAGATCAGCAGGGACCTCTTTCCCCGCCACCATTCAGAGAGATCGAGGAGAAAAGCGGAGGTGTTCCAGCCGCGGAGGTAGGCCGATTCCTGCGATAACCCGGTGCCCTTACGCACCAGGCGAGGAACGTGGGAGGGAGGTTATTGAACGACGCGCTGAAGGAAGCATTTTCCCGACACATGAGTGTTCCTCCCGAAGCTTGCGCTGTCTTTGCGGGAGGTCAAGAAACGGGAAGCTTCACGAGTATTTCTTTTTCCATTCGTCGAGCCGATTGAGTGCCTCAAGGGGGGTCATCTTATCAGGATCGATCTGAGCCAGGGCTCTTATCAGCTCATCGCCCGGGTAGCCGAACAGCTCGGCTTGGGAAGGGTGATTCGCCCCGCTCGATTCCTCTTCACGCCTCCGAGAAATTCTCGGTCGGCCCCGGGGATCAATCTCCTCCTTCTCAAGGTTGGAGAGTATCTCACCTGCCCGGGAAATGACCCTTTCGGGAATGCCCGCCAGTCTTGCCACCTGTATGCCGTAGGAACGGCTCGTGCCACCGGGGACTATTTTCCTGAGGAAGACGATCTTATCCTCCCATTCCTTGACCGCGATGTTGTAGATCCGGACCCTTTCCTTGACGAGGGCAAGGTCCACGAGCTCATGGTAATGCGTTGCAAAGAGTGTTCGCGGTCCGCCATCAGGCCTGTCATGGAGGTACTCGGTTACCGCCCAGGCAATAGAGAGCCCATCGAAGGTGCTCGTCCCGCGGCCCACTTCATCGAGCAGCACCAGTGATCGCTGCGATGAGTTGTGCAGGATGTCCGCGGTCTCATTCATCTCCACCATAAACGTCGACTGGCCGAACGCAAGATAATCCGCCGCGCCGATCCGGGTAAAGACTCGATCCACCAGGCCGATGGAAGCTTCCTGCGCGGAGACGAAGCTGCCAATCTGAGCCATGATGACAAGCAGGGCCGTTTGGCGCATGTACGTCGACTTGCCTGCCATGTTCGGCCCGGTGATAATGAGTATCTGATCCGAGGATCGGTTCATAAACACATCGTTTGGAGCAAAGGTCTCCGCCACATCAAAGCCTTCAACCACGGGGTGCCGCCCTTCCACGATGCGGATTTCATCACCGTCATGAACCGTGGGACGAACGTATCCGCGGACACTCGCCACCTCAGCCAGTGAGACGATTACGTCGAGGGTGGCGATATGTCGTGCGGTGGCCTGGATGCGGGGGATCACTTCCAGAAGCCGCATTCTGAGGAGGTCGAAGATTTCAGCTTCCAGTTCGACTATTCTCTCTTGCGCGTTCAGTACTTTGAGCTCATATTCCTTCAGTTCCTCGGTGATGTAACGTTCGGCATTCACGAGGGTTTGCTTACGAACATAATTTTCAGGGATCTTGTCCTGGTGGGTTCTGGTGACTTCCAAGTAATAGCCGAACACCCGATTGTACCCGACCTTGAGGTTCGGAATGTGGGTCTTTTCTCGTTCCCGCGCTTCTATCCCGGCTATCCATTCCTTGCTGCGGGTGCTGAGGCTTCTCAGCTCATCGAGCTCCTCGTGGTACCCGGTCCTGATCACGCCTCCATCCTTGAGGCTCGCCGGAGGTGAATCGACAAGCACGCTTGCCACGGCATGGGCCACGTAGGACAGGTCATCCATTCCCCGTATCTCCGCGGAAAGCTCGGTGTCCACGGCTCGGAGAAGATCGATCACCGCGGGTATCTTTTCCGCGGAGGTCCGCAACTGCACAAGGTCCCTGGGAGTAGCGCTCTTCAGAGATATCTTGGCCGCGATTCGTTCGAGGTCCCCGAACTCCTTGAGCGCGCTCTTCAGATCCTCTCGCACCGTGGGATTATCGACCAGACCTTCCACGGTTTCGCTCCGCCTGCGGATCTCATTGACATCCAACAATGGATAGGAGATCCACTGGCGTATCAGTCGAGCGCCCATGGGATTGCCTGTCCTGTCCAGAAGCTCCAGGAGTGTTCCGGCAGAGGTTCCGTCCTTGATACTTCTGAAAATTTCGAGGTTTTTCAGCGTGGACTGGTCAAGAACCATGTAATTGCCCAGGTGATAGACCCGCGGAGGCTTGATATGCGACGGCGTCTCCGTCCTCGTCTGTCTCACGTAACTGACGATCATGCCCGCGGCGAGGGTGAGCGGAGAGCTTTCCGAGAGACCGAATCCCTCGAGGTTCTGAACGCCGTAGAGCTCCTTGAGCGTGTCCGACGAGCCGCGGGGATCGCACATCCAATCCTCCACCGGATGAACGTACAGGGAGCCGTCCAACATGGTCTTCAGGACATGATCTTCCGGAAGGCGGTCGGAGACGAGCACTTCCTTGGGTTCCAGTCTGCGTAGTTCCTGAGACGCGAGAGCCGGTTCTTCCGTCTGGGTCACAAGCAAGTCCCCGGTTGAAAGGTCGAAAGCTCCCATGCCGATGGTTTTGCCTGCAGCTACAAGAGCCACCACAAAATGATTTTCCTCGGCCTTGAGCGTCCCCGGCTCTTCCGTGAGGCCGGGGGTGAGCACCCTCGTCACTTCTCGCCGAACAAGACCTTTGGCCGCGCGAGGATCTTCCACCTGGTCGCATACGGCAACCCGCTCGCCGGCCGCGAGCAAACGCGATATGTAAGCAGACGCGGAATGATGGGGGAATCCGCACATGGGGACGCTTTCTTCTTTATTCTTGTCCCGGGTGGTGAGCGCGATTTCGAGTATCCTCGAGGCCTTGTGCGCGTCCTCAAAGAACATCTCGTAGAAATCTCCCATCCGAAACAGGAGGATCGCGTCCGGGTGGCGTTGTTTGTGCTCCCGGTACTGACGCATCATGGGAGTGAGACTCTCGGGTCTCTTCATCGTGTGCGGATCATTCCTCTCCACTCTGGGCCTTCCCCTCGAATGACCTTGGGACCGCGGCACGCGGAAATCTTGCCGATATCATCGTTTACACGATCAACAAACAATTGCATGGGGGTCGCGTCAACCTGACGGGGATAGAGTAACCTCGGAGCATAGCTCCGTCCACCTCTTTCGTACAACCGGGCTCGGAAGACATTCTCCGCGGCAGCCGAGCGATCGGTAAGATTCAGGCTCGAATGAGAGATCGGAGCACATCGACGACGAATGCTGTCCAAAGGGTGATCCGACCATCACGTGCCCTCCGCGCCGCTATCCCATGAAACCTGCCTGAGGCCCCCAGCTCCCCGCTTCATAGCGGCGAAGCCGCCTGCCCCTGTCTGCGCAGGTTTCACAGTCTTCCAGGATCGGATCCAGGAAACACCAGCAGAGCTCGACCGCGTCTTGACGCCAGAAGAGTGTTTGATCGCCCTGCATGCATTCAATGAGGACCTTCTCGTACGCATCCAAACTGGGACCGCTGTAGTTCTCTTGATAGTCGAAATCCATTCTCACCGAGCGCAGACAGACCTGGGCACCGGGATTCTTGGTCTGGAACGTGAGATGGATCCTCTCCTCGGGGTAGATGCCGAGCGTCAACATATTCGGGCTTATGACTTCGCCGAGGAATTCCCGAAACATGGAATGGGGGACCCTTTTGAAGTGGATGACGATGTGCGTTAATTTCTTTGCGAGCCGCTTGCCGGACGTCAAATAGAAGGGGACGCCCTGCCACCGCCAGTTGTCCACCAGTACCTTCATCATGGCGAAGGTTGGTGTGAGCGAATCCGGCGCGACCTTTGGTTCTTCAGGGTATCCCGGGACGTTCCGGCCGTCAATGGTGCCGGCATCGTATTGGCCGAGCACCAGGTGCTTCGTGGGATCGACCTGAGAAAACGGTCTGAGGGACCGGAACACCTTGCTCGTTTCGTCCCGGACGCGGTCCGCGTCGAAACGAGACGGCGGTTCCATGGCGATCACTGCCAACAGTTGCAGCATATGATTCTGGAACATATCCCGCAGGACACCGGCCTGCTCGTAATATGCCGCGCGATTCTCCACTCCCAGAGTCTCGGTCGCGGTAACTTCGACGCGGTCTATGAACATACGATTCCAGATCGGCTCAAAAATCGCATTGGCAAAACGAAGTATCAGCACATTCTGCACGGTTTCCTTGGCAAGATAATGATCGATTCTGAAAATCTGGCGTTCCTCAAAGTGCTTATGAAGCGTTGCATTCAGCCTCTTCGCAGACTCGAGGTCTCGGCCGAAGGGCTTCTCCACCACGATCCGGGACCACCGGTTGCCCCCTTGCTCCTCTTGTGCAAGGCCGGCATCACCGAGCATCTCTGCCGTACTTCCGTAAAAGGAAGGGGGAAGCGCGAGGTAAAAAATTTTGTTGCCGCGGGTTTTGTGCTTCTCCTCGAGAGACTCCAGCGTCCGTGAAAGCTTTGCGAAGCTTTCGGGAGAGTCGAACTGAAGCTGCTCATAGTACAGTGAGTCCGCGAATTGGGCCCACCCTGACATATCCATTCCCGCGGCCGATTGCTTGATCCGCTCCTGGAACTGCTCACGACTCATCTCCGAACGGGCTGCTCCCAGGATAGCGAATGACTCCGGGAGCCCTCCATTGAGGTAGAGATGGTAAAGGGATGGCGCGAGCTTCCTTCTCGTCAAATCGCCGGTCGCGCCGAAAACCACAATAGTGCACGGCTCCACCGGCGCTTCTGCTATACACATCTCCGGAGGAATCTTGAGGTCAGGGGCATGACTCTTGACAACAGTGTCGGTATACCGGTCAACGTTCTCAAGATCCCATTCCATTGTGCCCTCCCTTGGCTCTTGTCGTGAACCAGCTCCAAAAGACGTGAAACGGTACGCGATCGGTAACCGCGGTTTCCCGCGGAAAACGAACCGCATCGCGTGCCCATGAACCGAGACTGCGGTGCAAGCGGGATTCGGATCGCGGGAACACGTCCGGGATGGATCACGGTTCCCTTTTGCTCAACCCTTGGCAATGCTTATCACTTCCAGCCCTGCACCTTCATAGATAGTACGTTCGGTATTGGACAAGTCAAGCGCGCGAGGCAGAGATAGTCCGGACAACCGCATCGGAGATGTCCTCCATCGTCGTGTTCTTTCCGACCGGCCTTCGGCGGTTCCCCGCCGAGGTCGGCTCAAGGCAAGGAGGATACGGAACCGCTGAGCGTGTCGTACCGGCAATATGAGTGACATCCGAGCAGAGAACCGGATCGATGCCCGGATTTCAGAATCTGCAGGGAGGCTGGGGTGTGCAGTATTTGGTAAGCACGATTTGCCAGAGTTGGATATTCCTTGAGCGGAAGCTTCCCGCGCAGGAAAGCAGATAGTAGTCCCACATTCGTTTGAACCGGTCGTCGTATTTCTCTTTCAATGTGGGCCAGGCATTCTGGAAGTTCTCGTGCCAGGCCATCAGGGTCTTATCATAGTGGGGGCCGAGGTTCTGGAGGTCCTCCATGACAAACACGCCCTCGATTGCCTTGCCGATCTGAGCGGTGCTGGGCAACATACCGTTCGGAAAGATGTATTTCGCGATCCACTCGTCCGTCTTTATCTGAGAATCGTTGCTGCCGATCGTCTGGAGCACGAAGATTCCGTCATCCTTGAGGCAGCGGTGCGCGATCTTCATGAATTTCCTGTAGTTCTTGCGACCGACATGCTCGAACATTCCCACGGAGACGATCTTGTCGAAGGTGTCACGGATGTCGCGATAGTCGGAGTGAAGAATGTGAATGGGCAGGCCCTTGCAGAATTCCCTCGCGTATTGAACCTGCTCGTCCGATATATTCACACCCGTGACCGTGCACCCGTAGTGTTCCGCAGCGTACTTGGCGAAGCCGCCCCATCCGAAACCGATGTCCAGCACGTGGTCTGTGGGACGCAGATTCAGTTTCCTGCAGAGGAGATCCAGCTTGTTGGCCTGCGCCTGGTTCAAGTCCTCCGTGTACTTGATGAAGCCGCAACTGTACTGGTTTTAGGGGTCGAGTAAGGAAATGAATAAGTCATTACCGCGATC
>JARRRG010000003.1:0-41239 GCA_037380965.1 Deltaproteobacteria bacterium | reverse complement strand
ACAAAGGCGAAGTCCTCCTGGTGAACCAGGACGTAATGGCCGCAGAATAACAGGAATACGGCAACGATTGCGTACCCGATTACTCCCTCCAAAGAGGTCCGTAGCCGGGACTTCACACGTGGTTCAAAATCCTGAGTGTGGTTCAAACCGTGCGCCATCACCCGTCAGCCATATAACGGTGATCTCCTCTCGTCAACATTGGGGCTTCTTTTTTGTAAGCCTCTCCCCACCTTGGGATCATCGGATCGTGCACTGATAGGGGAGTACCACTGTCAGGCTCTTGCGTCAATCAGAACGCCGGGAGCTGCCTGCTGGATTATTCTCGAGGGTGCGCGGGCGCAATTGAGCCTCATCTCCTTCGAGCAAAGGATGAATGCGTGAAGAACCGGTTCCGTGCGGTGAACGCGTTGCACCATCGCGGCTCATGCCTGAAGCCAGAATGGGATCATGAGGTCCTTCATCCTTTTGGTTTGGAGCTTGAGCCACTGCTCGTTTGGGAGCTTATTTCCCGCGATTACTCTTCTGATTTCATCAGTTAGAGGATGATCCGGGAATTCTTTCATGAAGCGAGCATATGTAATTGAGAATTCTCGGAATATCGACGCCATGACAGTCTCCTGACTACGTCAGTCATCAACCTGTTTAAAATACAGGTTATTAAATTGAGACCATCATAATGTCTTTATGTTCCGCTCCTTATTACCTGGTAGTAAAGATGAATTTCTCTCACATGAACCTCAGCAGCGCCAGGGTCGCCACACTCCTCACGAACACACATGAACTAAGCTCCCCCACTCATCGCGACGCGTCAACGGGACAAAAAAAGCGGGCACCGGTACGTGTGCCCGCTTTTGAAGCAGACGTGTCAACCGATCAGGAGACTCGGAACTTGTACACCTAGTTGGTTTGTGGATCGATCACGTGAACCGCGCACGCGAGACAAGGATCGAATGAATGGACCGTTCTGAGGATCTCGAGGGGTTTCTTGGGATCGGCGACCGGCGTGCCGATAAGGGCATTTTCAACCGGTCCCTTCTGACCTTTGGCGTCCCTCGGTCCCAGGTTCCACGTCGAGGGAACCACCTGCTGATAGTTCTTGATCTTGCCCTTTTCGATGTTGACCCAATGGCCGAGGGAGCCACGAGCCACATCGTTGAGCCCGTAGCCCTCGCCGTTGGTGCTCTCATCGAGTTTATAAGCAGTGAATGTCCTGTGTCACCCTTCTTGATATTCTCGATAAGATTCGTTGTCCACACCTCGGCCCTCTTCGCGTTGACCAGGCACTTGATGCCACGGGCCGCGAGGCGTCCTAGAGTTGAGAATAGGGCATCAGGGCCAACCTGCAATTTCTTGAGCGCCTTGTCCACGTTGACCTTAATTTCCTTGTTTCCTCCAACGTAAGCGACGAGGCACTGAGCCAGAGGTCCCACTTCCATGACCTTCCCGCCATATCGTGGGGCCTTGAGCCAGGTGTATTTCCCGTTCTTGGATTTGGTGTCGGGATTCGCTCCCTTGAGCTTGTCTCCCGTGAGAGGAATGGTTTGACCGACCGCGGGATGCAGAGGTTTGTTGCCCTCATACCACGCGCGGGTAACATCCTCGGTGATCTTGGCCGGGTCGATCTTCACCAGCTCAAGCTTGGCGTCCATGATCGCGCCACGGGGGAAGTAGAAGCTTTCAGGCTCCTTATCGCTCTCGGGGAAGTCGCCGTAGGCCAAGAAATTCTTGTTCCCGCCGATCTTGGTCCAGTGCTTGTAGAAGGAGGCAACTGCGAGCAGGTCGGGAATGTAGACTTCCTCGATGAACTTGATCTCTTCTTGGAGCAGAAAGAGGTATTGCGAAATGCGGTCCGCGTTGAGTTGTTCGATGGTCGTAATGCCGCCTGGCAATTGAGCTTGAAGATGGGGATTCTTGGCACCCCAGATCGCGGTCAACTGGGCGACGAATACTTGCCGTCTGAGATTGTCGAGGTAGTGGCCCACGGCCATGAGGTTGGCCTCCGGCGGCAGCTTGTAATCCGGGTGGCCCCAGTACGCGTTGGCGAACGGGCCGAGCTGACCCGAGGCAACAAATGCCTTGAGCTTGTTTCTCAGCGCTTCATAGTAGGCCTTTGTTTGGGGCCTGCCACTGACAGCGGCCGAGAGATCGGCAGTCTTTTTTGGACTCGCCTTCAGAGCTGAGACGACATCGACCCAATCGAGTGCACACAACTGATAGAAGTGCACTGGATGATCATGCATGTTTTGAGCTGCGTGCTTCAGGTTTCGGACAATTCGGGCATTCGGAGGGATCTTAATCTTAAGGGCATCTTCAACAGCCCGTACTGACGCCAACGAATGCACGTACGTGCAAACGCCGCAAGACCGTTGTGTGAGAAGATGAGCGTCGCGCGGGTCACGTCCTTGAAGGATGATCTCGATCCCCCGGAAGAGGGTACCGCTGCTCCAGGCATCCTTCACCTTGCCGTTCTGTATTTCGACCTCAATCCGGAGGTGACCCTCAATTCGAGGAATGGGGTCAACTACGACTCTTGCCATTGTTTCGCTCCTTTTCAATGAGTTATCTCATAGGCTTGAACTATCTATTTGACCCGTGCGTTCGTTAGCTTTCCACATAGAAGGGGCTCATTTGATCCCAGAAGTTCGGTTGACTACAGCCAATGCAGGGATGGCCTGCGCCAATGGGCCAGTTGGTACCCTGGTTCCACTTGATAAGTGAGCAATTGTTGAATGTCTCGGGCCCTTTGCACCCCATCTTGTACAGGCACCAGCCCTTCGCGGCGCCCGCGTCACCGAACTCCTTCACAAATTCATCGGCTTCAAAATGTCCTCTTCTCGGGCAGTTGTCATGAATATTAAAACCGTAAGCGAACAACGGCCTCCCGATGTCATCCAGCGCGGGGAGCTTGCCAAACAGCAGGTAGTGAACTACCGTTGCCACCATATTGTCCGCATTCGGCGGACACCCGGATACGTTCACGGTCTTGACGCCGGTCACCTTACCGACGCTTTTCGCTTCCGTGGGATTGGGCTTGGCCGCCTGAACTCCCCCATAGCACGCGCAATTTCCGACGCAGATCGTTGCCGCGGCATTCTTCACCACATGATTGGCGACATCAATGAATGTCTTTTGGTGCATCTTGCCGTACACGCCGTTATCCTTGGTCGGAATTCCCCCTTCCGCTACACAGATGTACTTCTTGGCCTGCTTCTTGACGGTGTCCTCCAGGATCTGCTCCGCTTGATCACCTGCCGCAGCCATTATCGTATCGTGATAGGCCAAGTTGATGATGTCCAGGATGATATCGGCCGCCCACGGGTAGGTCGTGCGGATGAACGATTCCGTGCAGCCGGTGCACTCTGCGAATTGCAGCCACACCACCGTGGGACGTTTCTTCTGCACTGCCTCGGCTATCCTGGGAGCAAAAGAGAGGGGCAGTCCCAGAATGGTTGCCATAAAGCCGCAGAATTTCATGAAGTCTCGTCTCGAGACCCCTTTCAGTGCCAATCGTTCCGGAACTTCAATCACCTTCTCCATCGGTCACCTCCTTGCGTTGATTCGTCGTCTGGGTTTTCAATCCGGTCCCCGTCCGTCCAGTGGTCACCAGGAGTCTTCAAAAAATGAGGACGGACAAGGCCGCAAGTATTTTCTGTTTGAAGGTGGAACAGTTCAAACGATCTGCGATGGGAATGTTGAATAGTTCGTAATTCCTGACAAGGGATTCGAAATTTTGGTCCCTTGTTCGGGCCTAACGCGTAAGCTTAGTTGAGCCATCGGCGAAAAGCAAGTCCAAACATCGAGGAATTGCGGGGTGCTCCGTATTTTCTAAACGTACTACGCTTCCCCCTCCCTCGGCCCCCTTCTCCATGCCAACATCCCCGGCTCCGCTCATCATTACTCTCTGATTCCTCGTGACTACGACACGCTCTGCTGCACCGCATCCAGCGTCCTCTCAATATCCTCAGCCGTATGGGCCGTACTCACAAACCAGGCCTCAAAGGGAGACGGGGCCAGATAAATGCCCTGATCGATCATGCGAGCAAAAAATTTGCTGAACCCTTCTCGATCAGCCTCGAGAGCTTCCTCGTAACAAGTGACTGGACCGTGGTGGAAAAAAAGCGACAGCATGGAGCCGACTCGGTTGACCGTGTGAGGAATCCCTTTTCGCTCGAGAATATCATGAATTCCTTCCGCAAGCATAGCCGATGTACGCTCGAGCTCCGAATAGGGGTGGTCTCTCCGGAGAATCCGAAGTGAGGTCAATCCGGCCGCAACAGCCAAAGGATTTCCGGAGAGGGTTCCAGCCTGGTAGACTCCCCCTTCAGGCGCCATATATTCCATCAGCGAGCGTGGCCCCCCGAATGCGCCTACCGGCATGCCGCCCCCGATGATTTTCCCCAGGCAAGTGAGATCCGGCTCGATTCCGAAACGTTCCTGCGCGCCGCCCGCCGCGACCCTGAATCCCGTGATCACTTCGTCGAAGATCAGTATGGCTCCGTGCTTCGAACAGAGATCCCTGAGACCCTTGAGAAACTCTTCTGCCGGCGGCACCACACCCATATTCCCGGCCACCGGTTCCACCACCACCGCTGCGATCGTGTCCGAATTCTGATGCATCATGAGGCTTGCGGCCTCGAGGTCGTTGTACGGTGCGACGACGGTTTGCTGCACCACACTCGCGGGAACTCCGAGAGAATCGGGGACGGCCAAGGTTGCCGCGCCCGAGCCCGCTCGAGCCAGCAGACCGTCCGAGTGGCCGTGATAGCACCCGGTGAATTTGATGATCTTCTCCCGGCCCGTGTACCCCCGGGCGAGGCGGATCGCGCTCATGACCGCTTCCGTTCCGGAGTTCACCAGCCTCACCATCTCCACGGTAGGTACCATTTCAGTGATCTGGCGGGCCATCTCGATCTCACGGGGGGTCGGCGCGCCAAAAGACGTCCCATGCTTCGTCGCCTCAGCCAGGGCTTGGACCACGTCGGGATGTGCATGACCCAGAATGAGCGGGCCCCATGAGCCCACGTAATCGATGAATTCGTTGCCGTCGACGTCCACGATCTTCGATCCCCTGCCCGCGTGGATGAAGCGCGGGTGCAGTCCCACTGATTTGAATGCCCGCACCGGCGAATTGACGCCACCGGGAATTACTTTCTTGGCCTCTTCAAAGAGCGCCTTGGACTTAGCAATGGTAGTCATCGGCCTCCTCCTCGGCCGGAGCGTTGCTCGCCTTGCCTTTCCTGCGCATCGTTGCGAGGACATCGTTATGCCATTTCGGACTCGTCCTCGTCAAAATACGTCATGCTCCTTTTTTAGCTCACGCTCACTGAAAAGGATCTCATATTCTCTCACACCGATCTTTTCTGACATCCTCTGAACCGCGTCAAGGCAGCCCTGTTCAGACGACGCGTGGACCATCGTGAACAGACTGCCTCCCCTGCTTCCGAACGGAATTCTCTCGTAGCAATGGGTCACATCCGGGAATTCACCAAGAAGTCGCCCGACTTCCTCGATGCGGTCAGGATCCACTTTCCAGACAACCATCCCGTTGAAATGTATCCCTGCTTCGATGTGACGGATCATGGCCCCAATTCTTCGGATGACTCCCCGATCCTTCATCCTCTTGATCCGTTGGATCACCTCCTGTTCGGAAACCTGCAAATCCTTTGCAATGCGGGCATAGGGTTCCGGAGATTCATCGAGATCTCCCTGGAGTGCCATCAAGATCTGTTTGTCGAGCCTGTCAAGCTGCATCGAAGACTTCTCGTGGTCAGAAGAACACAATTACGATACTATATACCGCGGTGCGGGCAATGAACAGAGAAAATAGGGCTCTTTGCCTGGTCTTCCCCATGGGAATCGAGCTGGCTCCCCTGCTTCGCCGCGTCGAGGTCGTTCGTCGTTGGAAGCGCGGGGCCGCCACATATCGCGAAGTGTTTTTTGAGGGGCATACCCTTGTGGTTGTGAGGAGTGGAATCGGCCCGAAACGGGCCGCAGCCGCGGTGAACGGTCTCGACATCCTTCCGTCAGCTATGCTGAGCGTGGGCACCGCGGGGTCCCTGGTGAGAGAACTCGAAATCGGTGATCTGGTTGTCTCCTCGGAGACCCTGTCTGATACCAGCCCTCAGGAAGGTTTGAAGTGGCCGCACTCACTGGTCGCGTCGGTCGTGCGCGCGTGCGACTCGGAAAACCTTCCGCACACCACGACGCGCCTTGTGACAGTGAGCAAGGCTGTGATTTCGTTAGAGGATCGCGAAAAGCTCCATGAATTGACCGGCGCCAGCGCGGTGGACATGGAAAGTCACGCCCTCGGGCTGGAAGCTCAAAAGCTGGGCGTCCCGTTCACTTCGCTTCGGGTCATTTCCGATGATCTGCACTCCCCTCCGCTGCCTGATCCACGCAGGCTCAAACTCAAGTGGCACGATCCTCGTACCTTGAAACGCGAGCTGACGGCACTGATTCGGTGGCGGCTCTTCTTGAGGAATTTCCGAAGGGTTGTGCAACTGCCGCCGCCGGTGGTTCTCAGGCTGGTCCGAGAATCAGCCGGAGACTGGGGGCATGCGGACAGCTGAGGCGAGCCCGAAAGCAGCGCCGGGACCGCCCGTTAGGAAAAAATGGACGCCGCGACGGCATCTTATTGAAATGATTCTTGACATACCGTCCAATTCTGTCTAACATACGGGCGCTAGCCTTGCAATCGCCCGACGGACGACCGTATCCTCCTTTTTTGGAGCCATGCCCTGTTGTCATTTCCGTCGGGCCTCTTTTTGTCGGGCGTCCGCGTCGGGCTCCGTTATGGACTGCGTGTGAGGGGCGAAACGTTCCTTTCATTGTAGGACTGGGAGTGTCTGAGCCGTGCTGTCCCGCGCGGCAGCGTTGATCATGGTGATGCCTGCGAACAGAGGTCTGCCGGTTTCAATTGGTTTGTGGTCCTTCCCCCTGGAGGGTCGGTACGATCTGACCGGAACAGGTGAGCTGGACGAGGATCCCACGGGAGCTGAACATGGGAGGATGGAATGCCGATCCTCACCACCAACCGCACCGAGACGGCCCGCTGAGTGGACCGGCACCGATTGAGCCTGGATCCGGGCACAGCCGCGAGCCGCTCGATCACCGACCGAGCGGATTGGAAAATAGTCGAGCCGATCTCATCCTGATGCTTGGGGTGTTGTCACTCTTTTTGTGCGGTCCCTTGGGGATTGTCGCGTGGCTCATGGCCAACTCCGACCTGAGGAAGATGGCGGAAGGGAGGATGTTGAGAGACAAGATCGGGAGGGTTAAGGTTGGGAGAACATTGGGAATCATCGGCACTGCGCTTTTCATCGTGTCGGTGGCTCTCCTGGTTCATTTTCTGCCCGCTCGAATCGGGATCCCTCGCGATTTCTTGAAGCCCAGCCCTCTTCCGCCCGATCAGATTGTTTTCGCAGGTGTGTGGTTCGGTAACCAAGGCAGCATTCTCCGAATCAAGCTCGATGGTAGTGGCGACTTCCGAAGTGGGAACACCACGGTCACAGGCGGGAGAGTTCTCGTTGACGGAGAATCGCTTTCAATCGGCATAATGGGTATCGGCAAAACGTGGAACATTGACAGGAAGCCCTATCTCAAGGATGGAAAGTGGAAGATGGAGCTGGATGGTGAGATCTTCACACGCAAGCTCGGCGGCCACCTGGTGCACGCGCGAAAGACCGGCCGAGGCTCGTGACAAGCTCGTCTCAAAGATGCGGCGCCGCCCGCGAGGGCGTGGCTATTTTCCGAGGAGCTTTCGAAAATGATAGCCGAAAATTGCGCTCGACACGGCGTCCCCGAAAGAGCGGCGGTGAAAGAGGAAAGCTTTTATCAGGAGCTTCCAGTAGTAGATCTTGCCCATTCCCTTGTCGAGAATCCCCAGGTAGAGAATTGATCTGAAGAAAGCCATCACTTCGTTCAGGTCCAAGCGTCGGGACCGAGCAGGCTTGTAATCTTTAAGGAACTCGAGAACCCGGTTATAGTATTCCTTGGGCGAATAGACGTAATTGAGGACGGCCTGATACCCGTCTTTGAGCGTCTGGGTATCCATCACGGGCACGAAATTGAGCGAGCCGTCACAATTATCACCTGTGGGATCATCGAGCAGGCGTCCCTCTTTCTTGAGACGCTCGTAGAGCCGGGTGCCCGGGACCGCGTTGAGCAGTCCGATCATCGCCTTGACCACGCCGGTGTTTTGAATAAACTTTATCTGGCGTTCAAAGATGTTGGGCGGATCGCTGTCAAAGCCGATGATGAATCCTCCCATCACCTCCATGCCGTTCCTCTGGATCTTCTTTACGGCTTCGACGAGATCCTTGCCGCTGTTCTGATGCTTCCCGCATTCTATGAGGGAGTCTTCCTCCGGCGTCTCCAGTCCAAGGAACACGCTGTCAAAACCGGCCGCGGACATCAGTTCCATCAATTCGTCATCATCCGCGAGATTGACCGAGGCTTCCGTGTAGAGACTAAAGGGATGCCTGCGGGCTTGCTGCCAGGGGATGATAGCCCTGAGCATCGATTTGGCCTTGACTTTGTTGCCGATGAAGTTGTCGTCAACAATAAAGAGGCGTCCGCGCCAGCCCATTTCGTAGATGATATTGAGCTCCCGAAGCATCTGCTCATTCGATTTGACTCGCGGCCGCCGTCCGTTGAGGTTCACGATGTCACAAAACTCGCAGTTGAACGGACATCCCCGGGAATACTGAATGGAGAGAGAAGCATAGTAATCCGTATTGATGATGTCCCACCTCGGTAGAGGGGTCCACGTTATGTCCGGTTTCTCGGCCGATGTGTAGATGTGCCTCGGGTTCCCTTCGGCCAAGTCGTTGAGAAATGGGGGAAACGTCACTTCCGCCTCTTGCTGGATGATGTGCTCGATATCATCGAATTCTTCCGACGAGCTGCTGAAAAGCGGGCCTCCGGCCACTACTTTCTTGCCGAGTCTGTGGCACCGGTTGACTACGTCGCGGACAGATGACTTCTGCACGATCATCGCACCGATGAAGACCATGTCCGCCCACTGGATCATCTCATCGGAAAGGCCCTCGACGTTCATATCCACAAGCCGCAACTCCCACTCTTTTGGCATCATCGCCGCGACCGTCAGCAGTCCCAGCGGTACGTGGGCGGCCTTCTTGCGAACGAACTTGAGGATGTGTTTAAAACTCCAAAATGTATCAGGAATGCTTGGGTAAACGAGGAGAGCCTTCATGAGTTGGATTCCTTGAGTGGGATTACCGTCGGAAACGACTTACTTCGTAACCTTAATTGACCTCTGCTCTCACGTCAAGCGAGTTGGGAGAGAGAAACAATCATTCCCATTTCCGATGACCGGGCAGATGGTCAGGGCTCCAGATTTGCGGCCTCATACCCCCCAGGTCGCCTGGAGAAGCGCGGAGGGAAGAGGGGGCCGGTCCTCCGGCTCACGTGGGATCGCCCATGCACCTTTTTGGATTCCCCCCGTCTCCTTCTCGGCCTACACGCGATGAGGATCGCGCCTCTTCACGTGCCGGCTCACCTGCTCGGTGACGCATGACTCTTCTTCTCGCCGAAGGGCGAATCGACGAATCTCATGAGCGGAGAATCGGAACGAAGCAGGAGGGTCGTGTCCGGGCCAAAGATCTTCTCGTACACCTCCAGGTGCTTGAAAAAGGAGTAGAATTCTTCGTTTTCTCGGTAGGCGGCAGCATAAAGAGCTGCGGCTTGGGCGTCTCCTTCGCCCCTCAGTGTTTGGGACCGCTCGTACGCTTCTGCGAGGAGGACTTGCCGTTGCCTGTCCGCGTCGGCTCTAATTTTGCGAGCCGCTTCCTCTCCTTCTGCCCGGTACCGCTTGGCAATTCGCTCTCGTTCAGCTTTCATGCGGGCAAAGACACTATTCTGGACTGCCTCGGGCAGATCAATTCTTTTTATTCGAACGTCCACCACTGCGATCCCAAACCATTTCGTGGCTTCCCTGGTGCCCTTGGTGACCAGTTTCATTATGTTCTCTCGTTCGGCTCGTACGAAATCTCTGAAGTTGTGGCTCGCGATCTCCTGCCTGAGCAGCCCTCCGATGCTTTCACTGAGCCTGTCCACCGCGCCCCGGTAGTCCCGGACGGTCATATAGAAGACCAGCGGATCGGCAACCCTCCATCGGGACACCGTGTCCACATTCAGACGCTTCTTATCGAGGGTGAGGTATTCCTGCGGCCTCGCATCGGCAACGAGGACGTTCCGGCTCGGACACGACAAACGCGGTTTGAGACAATACGATGAGCGCGACTATCACGGCGATGGCGATCTTTATCATGGTAAATCAATTCCCTTTCTTCCGCGCGGGAGCCTTCGGTTGGCTCTTTGCCGGCACCGGTATGGATCCGGGCTTCTCGTAACCCATGAGCGGAAGGAGAGGCAGGACTCTCGAGCTGTTCCCTTCCATGACGAACTTGCGGGTCTTTGGAAGGAACTGCTCCACTGCTTCCAGGTAAATACGCTCCCGCGTGACCCTGGGAGCTTTGTCATATTCGGTCAGTATCTTCTTGAATCTCGCCACATCACCGGTAGCCCTTATCACTCGCTGGGCCTTGTAACCCTCCGCGCGCAATATCTCCTGCTGCTTCTGACCTCTCGCCTTGGGCAGCACGTCTGCCATATACCCTTCCGCCTCTCTCTTCAGGCGCTGCTTATCTTCCAGTGCTCTGACCACGTCATGGAAGGCCTCCTGCACCTGAGCAGGTGGGTCGACCGACAGCAGTCGCGCCTGCACGACTTTGAGGCCGGTGTCATAATTGTTCAGTAAGTTCTGCAGATATTTTGCAACATCTCGTTGGACTTCGGCCCGCCCGGTGATCATGGTGTGGTCAATGTCGTTTTGCCCCACCACACTCCGCAGGGCCACCTCAGCAGACGCGCGCAACGCCCGTACGGGATGCAGACAGCCGAAGAGGAATTTCACCGGATCATTCACCCTATATTGAACAAAAAAATGGACGTCCACGATATTCTCGTCTGCCGTGAGCATCAACGATTCCGCGGGGACGGAGCGCGTACGTCCCCGGTCGGAACGGTACCCGATTTCCTCGCGGCGAAGCTTGGCAACGTCTACCACGGTCCTGGACATGAACGGCCACGGCAGTCGGTAACGCAGTCCCGGCTCGGTCAGGGCCCACACTTTCCCGAAGAGCAGCACCACACCCTTCTGACCCGGACCTACGATGTAAAATCCCGAAATGAGGTACAGGATTATCACGATGAGAATGACAAACCAGTAACCTCGGCCTCTCAGATACCGGTCCATGAAGTCCTTGAGGTCGTCAATTCCTCTTTGTATCTCGCGGACCCCATACTGTTCGTCCCTCGGTCTAAATTGATCCATACTCCCTCCGGACCCCTAAAGTGACGCTAATTTTAGATCAACGCGATATGGAAAGCAAACCCTCCACACCTGTTTTCCGGGACGACCATTGCCACCATATGTCGAGATGGTGTGCCTGCGTGAGCCCGCGGCACAGGGCCTCAAACGCCTCCACGTAAGATCGTTTCGCCATTTCATTGTCGTGAGGACAAAAATAATCGGCGCATGGGCACTCCCCGTTTCACAGGAAGCTTCTCTTTCCCACGCGCCCCGTTCAGAAATGCCGGTCACCAACCTGGACAATCGATCGACTGACTTGCGAGATCCCTTCCTTACGCTACCTGCCAGGTTCCCGGTGACAGTAAGAAGAACGTTTTGCTGATGCGAAGGCCGAGTGTTCAGGAGAGCGTCTGGTCCTGGCGGATCTTTTCCAGCGCCCTGTTAAACATCTCACGTGCGTTTGCCTTTCGTTCCCTGAGATCTTCCCGCCATGCTTCGACTTTCTCGAGCGCTTCCATCTCCCATGGAAGCCACTCCGAGCTTTCCCCCTCTTTACCGACACGTCGTTTTCCGCCCTCAGTTCATGGATGAGCTTCTTTAGATGGCGGTAGTTCGGGTTAAAGTCGTATGCGTCCAGGAAGTTCCCCGCAGAGGCATGATACGCGCTCTGAGTCATTACCCACTCCTTTTGAGAGATTGTCTCTCCCTCGATTCAAATGTCGCGATTGAGCAGAATCATGGTCCGCTGACAGAAGAGCCACCGGCCGCCAAAAAGTCACGCGACAGAACAACGAGAATTTCGCAAGTTGTAGCAGCCCTTTCAGGGGTCGGTGGGGGAGTATGTCCCTTGCCGATGGGCTCCTATCACTCCATTCGCGGTGAGTCAAGCAATTAATGCGACTTTCCACAGACATTTAATATTTAATCCGCACGATGCCGCGGTTGCGACTGCAAGAGCAATTTCTAGACAGTGCGAGGACTCTTTTCGCCGGAGGTAATATGAAAAGACCGCGGGAACAGCGCGAAGTCCTGGATTGGATCGCGTATGCACGCGGTCAGGTCGCCCGCAATCTCTTTCTCGGTCGACCCGGGGGCGAAAGGGCCAAGGAAGTCCACGTGGGGGACGGATACCGCACGAACGCGTTCGGACAACCGGTGATCTCGCCGCTGGGCCCCTCAGAAACGCGTTTCCACCCCTTTGCCGCGGTGTGCGGTTCCGGTTGATCCGTAGGTTTCGGCCGAGGCTCGTTCCTCACGTGTATCAGTCCGCGGGGTTCAGGCCCCGCGTGCCGTATGCCTCATGGACACCGGCGCGGGGGCAGCCTTGGCCCGCAAAGGTAAAGAGAGCACTAGGAAGGTCCCGAGATCATCTCGTCCAGTATTCTGATGAGCTCCTGTTCGGGCAGTACCTGTTGCTCCAGGGCTACTTCTCGGACCGTCTTTCCGTTTGCGAAGGCCTGTTTGGCAATGGAGGCCGCCTTTTCGTACCCGATTGCCGGGACAAGCGCGGTGCACAGGGCGAGGCTGCCTTCGATGTACGAGTAACATTTCCCCTCATTTGCCGTGATGCCGTCTATGCATTTGTCTTTCAGCCGCTCGACCGCGGCGTGGAGCAGATCTACGGATTGGAGGAGATTATGGGCAATGAGAGGCAGCATGACGTTCAATTCAAAGAAGCCCCCCTGACCTCCTATGGCTATGGCTGCATCGTTGCCTATGACGTGCGCGGCCACCTGAATCACTGCCTCGGAAATAACCGGATTCACCTTTCCCGGCATGATCGAGGAGCCCGGCTGGAGCTCCGGCAGGTTGATTTCACCGAGACCGCATCGGGGTCCGGACGCGAGCCATCTGATATCATTCGCTATCTTCGTCAGGCTGACTGCAACGGTTTTCAGAGCGCCGCTGGCTTCAACTGCCGCGTCCTGCGCGGCCTGGGCCTCAAAGTGATTCTCGGCTTCGATAAAGGGATGTCCTGTTTCCTCGGCTATCCGCGCGATGACCCGGGACGCGAACTCCGGATGCGCGTTCACGCCCGTACCCACCGCAGTTCCACCGAGCGCGAGCTCCGCGAGGCCGGCCTCCAGTCCATTGAGTCTCCTGATACCTGCCTCCGCCTGTCTCGCGTACCCACTGAATTCATTCCCGAGTGTGATAGGAACCGCGTCCTGCAAGTGGGTTCTCCCTATCTTTCGAATACCGTCAAATTGTGCAGCCTTTTGAGCAAGGCTGTCCCGGAGCCTCTCGAGAGCTGGAATGAGCCGTTCTTTGATTCCTCTCCATGCCGCGATGTGAATGGCGGTGGGAATCACGTCGTTGCTGGATTGGCCTTTATTGACATGATCGTTGGGGTGAACCGGGGAGTTCCGCCCTCTTCTGCCGCTGATGATCTCGTTGGCACGGCCCGCGATAACCTCATTTGCGTTCATGTTGGTGGAAGTTCCGGAGCCCGTCTGGAAGACATCCACAACAAACTGGTCGTCAAGTTTGCCCTCAGACACCTCCGCGGCCGCGCTGAAGATCGCTCGGCCAATCTCCTCATCGAGTAATCCCAGTTCAAGATTCACCGCAGCCGCATGTTTCTTGATCAGTCCCACGGCCCTCACCAGTGAAGATGGCATGGGCATGCCGCTGATTGAAAAGTTCTCGACCGCTCGCTGGGTCTGAGCACCGTAGTAAGCATCATGAGGAACCATCACCGTCCCCATCGTGTCAACCTCTTTTCGATACTTCATGGCAACCTCATTGCGACGGCTTTGCTCACCGGGTGCGACCGATGCAGCCTCCTCGGAGGCAGCCGTCCGAAATGGAGAAAACCCACTCTCACCTCTGGCTTGTTCCGCCCTTGGGAGAGTAATCCGTGAGCCTCCCTTCGTCACCCGTACGCACGCGTGGATATCAGCGCCGCGCATGTCGGACAGACCCGGGGGGTCCGTATCTATCGCCTTGCCCGGGGCCTTGGCAGCGAAATGAGCAATGCAGAGCGCCGGCCGGTCGCGGCCGTTGCCGGGTAATTCCCTACGATTCTGGATTCTCGGTTTTGAACAGCACCCCTACGCTGAAATCATCTTCGAGCACCTGATCGAAAGCCTGTCTTCGATCGGTGGGATCGTGGTCGTCAGGCAGTGGATGCACCCACTTCTTGAGATTGTCCCACGTCTTGAACTGCTTATCAAACGTCACGCAGGTCGTGTAGATGTGGAAAAAGGAAAACCCCCGGTGGCGGGTGCCTTCCATCAGGGACTCGGTTATGGTGTTCGGGTCGCCGGCAAAGAGTCGCGCCACAAATGAGGCCCCATACGTAAGAGCCAGCAGGGTGGCGTTCAATGGCTTGTCAACCGTTCCCATCGGGCTCGCCTTGGTTTTTGTGCCAACCGGTGAACTGGGAGAGGGCTGACCCTTGGTGAGGCCGTAAATGGAATTGTCAAAGAGGAGGAAGTTGATGTCCACATTCCTTCTTGCCACATGGGCAAAATGGCCTCCCCCAATGGCCAAACCATCTCCGTCCCCACCTACCGCGTACACGGTCAAATCCGGATGTGCCAGCTTCACCCCCGTAGCCACCGGCAATGCCCTCCCGTGGAGCGTGTGAAGGCCGTACGTTTCACTGAAAAAAGGGTAGCGGCCCGCGCAACCGATCCCGGAAACGGTGACCACCATGTGGAGGGGCACGCCGAGCCTGCGGATGCACATGTTCAATCCGTGGTGGATTCCAAAATAGCCGCAACCGGGACACCACGTGGGCAGCTCGTCGGAGCGAACCTCGAACGTCTTGGATTCTGCTATACGCTGTACCTTTTCAGCAAGGACCCAACCCGCTGTTTTCATCTGCCACCTGCCTGAATGAGCGCTTCAATTTCTCTGAGTATGGTGGAGGGGGCAATCGGAACACCGGTTGCTCTATTGAACCGCACCACATCTTTGGTGTGCAAGTAACCGATAAGATTTGCCAATTGTCCCTCGAAATTTAATTCCGGGATAAGGATTTCACGGCATTTCGCCATGAAGTCACGTATCACTCCCTCGTGAAACGGGAAAAGCGATGTAATCTTTAACGCTCCAACCCGGTGACCCCGTTCCCTGGCTGAATGGACGGCTTCCAGGACTGAGCCGACTGTTGACCCCCACCCGATGACGCCGACCTCCAGATCGCCTTCGGGGGAGCTCTCCATCGGCGCTGGGAGATCAGCGAGCGCGTTGCGGATCTTTCGGTGACGCTTCTCGCTCATCTGCATGTGATTCTCTGGCGAGTAACTGGGAGTACCCTTTTCCACATGTTCGAGGCCGGTGGCCGAGAAGCTGAATCCATCGGCGCCGGGAATAGAACGGGGGGATATTCCTGACTCCGTCAGGGCGTACCGTTTGTAATCGCCTTTCGAGGACTCGTCAGGATAGATGTTCCAATCCGCTGTCTCTTCAGACCCGGCTCGTGGCACGGACAAATTCTCGACCCGATTGTCAAGGTAGAAGTCTGTGAGCACGATAACGGGGGTCTGGTACTTCTCGGCTAATTGAAAGCTTTTCAACGTGTAGTGGTAGCACTCCGCAACGTTCGTCGGAGCAATAACGATGCGGCACGAATCACCCGGTCCACCGAAGACAGCGGCATGCAGGTCTGACTGCTCGGTCTTCGTGGGCAGACCGGTTGCAGGCCCTCCTCGCTGAGCATTGAGTATGACTGCGGGAATTTCCGCCATGACTCCGTGAGTGATGAGCTCCGTCATGAGCGCGAACCCCGGCCCGGACGTGGCGGTCATAGCTCGCTTGCCGGCATAGAAACTCCCGAGGACCGCACCGATGGACGCGATCTCGTCCTCCATCTGGACGAGCCGTCCGCCGGTCTCCGGCAGTTTTGCCGCGAGGTACTCCATGATCGGCGTCGCGGGCGTGATGGGGTATCCGAAGTAGAGCTTCAATCCCGCATCAATGGCCGCTCTACCAATTGCCAGGTTTCCCGAGAGCATCACCTTTTCCCGACCCTCCGGTTTTGCAGGGGGACGGAAGATCGGTCTTATTCTGTCCGAGAAATGTTCGAGCGCATACTCGTAGCCCGCTTGAAAACTGTGGAGGTTTGCCTCGAGGATTTTCGCGCCTTTGGGTTGGAACTTCCGGGTGATGACCTTATGAAAGAGCTCTTCGGGCACGCCGAACACAGCGGCGAAGCCTCCAAGAGCGGTCATGTTTCGCCCTCTTTCCGTGCCCGCGGCGCGGGCGGCCAGATCAGCCAAGGGCATTCCATAGAGTGCCGTCCCCGGTTCCACCCGGGCTGCCAATGAGTCTCGTTCCCGCACATACACGGGCGGATTGTTGTCGAAGAAGACGGATGAATTCTCCGCAAGTCCGGGAATTCTCGATCTCGACTGCGCGTCGTCGAGAGAAATGAGCACGTGCGTCCACTCGTCGAGCGCGAGGATCTCATTCGTGCCGATGCGGGAACGGGTAACACAGCGACCGAATCCCCTTATCTCTGCAGGATATGAGTCAAACCCGAGCACGGAGAAGCCGCCTTCGGACATGGCCTCATTGAGCAATCCTCCTGCAGCGATGGTCCCGTCACCAGCCATCCCGCAGACTTCTACTGTCACATCCACCTTGGACATGTCAGAACTCCGACCACCAAGAGGTATTCACTTCTATCCCTTCGACGTGGAAGATGCTCTCCGGTGCGGCCCGGGCCTCCACCTCTCCGCCGACAAGGTTCAACGCTGCGACCTTCCCGAGGTTTTCAGCGTTACTGTACCCGATGGAAATCCAATAATCCCGAAGCTCCGGATGGTAAACCTGAGCGCAATCCCCACGGCGTACACGCCGTCAAAACGAGTTTTCAGATGTTCGTCAACCAGCACCCCGCGTTCTACGTGAATCCCCGTGTGAGCAAGGAATTTTACATCCGGAACCAAACCGAAAAAAGCACCTACCACACCGACCTTCAGTCGATCCGTGTCCGTTACCACCTCCACGGATTTTTCAGAAACCCGAGCGAGTCTCTTGAGCCTCCTGCACTCGACGACATTGACCCCCCTGCTGACAAGCCTTTGAGCCACCTGGTCGCGAATCTCCCGAGTCAGGCGGAGAGGCCAGAAAGAATCCTCGTCAAGGATGAAGTACACGTTCTTTCCGAGCGAGAGGAGCGCTCTGGTAAATGCAAGGGATGTGAGGTCGCCACCGATCATCAGAACCGACTCGGTTCGGGAGAGCCGCTCGATCCACGCGTGTGCATCCGAGATCGTCTTCAGGGTCATCATGAAATCTTCAAAGACCTGGAGAGGCGCTGGTATATAGGGCTTGCCACCGACCGCGATGATGAGTCCGCTGTAGCCGACCACCTCCTTGTGAGCCAGCGTCACCCGCCTCGCGGCGAAATCGACATCGACCACTTCCTGTCCAAGTCTCAACTTGATGCCATGCTCTTTGTAGAATGCCAGAGGCCGGACGTACAATTCTTCCTCGGACAACTTCCCCGCCACAAAGTCCGGGAGGAGCTTCGGCTTGTACTGGCGGACGAGCTCCCGACTGATCATCGTGACACGGGTGTCCGGTGCGCATTCTCTCAGTGTCAGCGCAGCCGAATTGGCCGCGGGTCCGTTTCCGATGATGACGAAGTGGTCTTCGGTCATCAGTCCCTCCCCCGATGAAGCGTGCGCTCGACAAGCTCCACCTTTGATACCGAGATACAGTCGACGGGGCACACCCGCACACAGGCGCCACACCTGATACAGCGAGAATTATCTATGACCACCGCATTGACGTTCCGCCAGCTTCTCGTTTCAACAAAGCCCGTAACAGCTCCTGCCTCGTTGGTCACAACTTCTTTGACGAGCTTGATGCAGTCGCGAGGAGCCACGTCGATACAGTAGCGGCAGTAGATGCATCTATCCGGATCGATCTCGTAGTGGAGGTAGCAGAGATAACAACGCTTCGACTCCTCAAATGCCTGATCGCGGGAATAGCCGATTTCCACCTCCCGCGCGGGTGGATCGAAACGGTCTCCAACAGGCATGACCGTAGGCATCTCCTCTCGAGGTATGAAATCCCAGGAGTGATCGCGGTCAGTCATCTCAGCGTCTTCGATTCGTACCGCCCACTCGCGGAATCTCGCGCCCGTGAGGTCCTCGGCTATGCGTTCCGATGCCTTACGACCCGCTGCGATGGCCTCGATGACCGTCGTGGGCCCGGTCATGAAGTCGCCGGCAACGTAGAGGTTGGGCGTGGAAGAGCAGAAGGTTTCCGGGTCAGCTTGCAATACCCCTCTGGCGTCCTTTTCGCCTGGCATGGGTATCGGCTCCGCGCCCTGTCCGATGGCCACGATGACCGAGTCCGCGGGCACGACGAACTCGCTCCCTTCAATGGGGCGAGTCGCGCGCCGTCCGTTGGGCCTCCGCTCTCCCAGTCGGGTTCGAAGGAACTCGACTCCCTCGAGCTTGCCGTTGCCCACGATCCTCCTCGAGACCATCAGGGCTTTGATTTTTACCCCCTCGCGCTTGGCCTCCAGAATTTCGTCGGCTGTGACCCGCAAATCCTCTTCAGTGGCCCGTATGCAGATGTCCACCTCTTCCGAGCCGAGGCGTAAGGCCAGCCGCGCGCAATCGAACGCGGTAAATCCCGCGCCGAGAACCATGACCCTCTTCCCGAGCGCGGGAGGACGGCCCGAGTTCACATCCATGACAAATTCGAGTCCGGAATGCACGCCGGGAAGATCCTCTCCAGGAACATCGAGCCTCCTGGTCGTATAGCATCCGGCCGCTATCAGAACCGCGTCATTGGAATTCAGAAGGTCTTCGACAGGTACGTCTCTTCCTACCCTGACCCCCGTCTTCAGCGAAACGCCGAGCCTGATAATGCTATCGATCTCCGCCTCGAGAATGTCACGCGGCAACCTGAACTCGGGGATTCCGTACTTAAGCATTCCCCCGGGCTCGTCAAATGCCTCCAATATCTCAACTTCAAATCCGAGGAGAGCCAAATCATGTGCCGCGGCCAGACCCGCGGGACCGGCTCCCACCACGCACACTCTCTTGCCGAGCGGAGCAAGGAGCTGCTCCATGTACACGTGGCCCTTTTCCTTGAAATCTGAAGCCGCCCGCTTGATGTGGCATATATTCACCGGCTTCCCGAGCTCCGGTTCCCCGTGCCGACATCTTGTCTCACACGGACGCGAACAGATTCGACCGAGGACACCGGGGAAAACGTTGACTATTCGATTAAGCTCATAGGAGCGGCTGTAACGACTCTCGTACAAGCAACGGATATACGCGGGGATGTTGGTCCCGGCAGGACACGCGCTCTGGCACGGAACATTCACGTCCATGTAGTACCGATCAGCCGGATCGGTCGAGTACGTGACGTTCCTGAGCACCTGCCGCACGGTACGGCGGTCGTCGTCCGGATAAAAGCTCTGCTCTATCATGTGCCGCCCCCTGGGGATTATCGCGGCTGTGGCCTCGAGTCGGGTCGAACACGGGGCGCCGCCGCCCCTGTTCTCACGTCGACGGGCTGAATCTTTTGCCGAGTCCGTCATCGTCCCGTGCCGAGCGCCGGCGCCGACCACCCGCTCTTTCCGCTAATTCTGTTTCCGTGACTGATCCAGCGTCATGAACCGAATCCCATTATCGATGGGCACTCAATTCCGTGCCTCCGATGAAGCTCATGATCATCCCGTCTCAGGACCAATTTCCGGGCTGATTATATCGCAGCTGAGCTTCCGTGAGAACCGCGGCCGACAGTGGATGGCGAAATTTGATCCGATGCCTTGCCGCTTGAAGTGAATTCGACAAATTGCCGAGGCTCGGGACAGCTCAGAACCTGAATCTGAGACCGCGCATGACACTGGGTTTCTTCCTCTGTTTCGCAACGGCGACCACGAGACGATCGCCGCGCTTTAACTCCTGCGAGAAGATCTGCACCCGGTCAGTGCCTGCGATTCCGGTCCTAACGATCACGGGCGTGAGAGTCTCCTGTGGGCCCAACTTCCACAGTCTTTTCTCTCCTTTTTTCAGAGGCGGCAGCCCGGCCTCGTTCAATCCGGGCACTGATCCGGGCCGAGGATTGAAACGCAGCGCCTGATCCGGAACCATCAGGGCGTCTTTCACTTCTTCGAGGAGTATCCGCACATTCGCGGTCATGCCTGGTCTCAGCTTGAGCTCGCGGTTGTCAACGTCGAGGACGACGGTGTAGGTGACCACATTTTGCTCGACAACGGGTTCGTTACGGATCTGCGTCACCTTCGCGGTAAAGGATTCGTCGGGGAAAGCCGGGACCGTGAAAACCGCGGTTTGCCCCACCTTGACGCGTCCGATGTCAGCCTCGTCAACGCGGGTGTGCACCTGCATGGTTCTCAAATCTTCGGCGATCTTAAACATCACCGGCGCCTGAAAACTCGCTGCAACGGTTTGACCCACATCCACGTTTCTCGAGATGACCACACCGTTCACCGGGGCCACAATGTGAGTGTATCGAAGCTGGAGCTCAGCTTCCTGGAGCTTCGCGTCAGCCTGAGCCACGAGTGCCTTATCAGCCTCCACTTGAGCTCCTGCGGCATCAGCTTTGGTCTTTTGCTTGTCAAACTCGCTTTGGGAAATAGTCTTCTTGGCAAGCAACCCCTCGTTGCGTCTCAAATCCCGCAGCTCTTCGGCAAAGGTTACCTCAGATTTGGCCAATCGGGCTTTCGCAGCCTGCAGATCGGCTTTAGCCTGCGCGACCTTGGCTTCAAACAGTCTCGGATCGATAAGAGCGATCAGTTGGCCTTTCTTGACCCTCGACTCAAAGTCTGCGTTCAGCTCCTTGACCGTCCCTGATACCTGGCTTCCCACCAGTACCTCGACGAGTGGCTTCAACGTACCGGTGCAGGTTATCTCCGCGCTGAGCAGGCCTTTCTCCACCGGCACCGTTATGAACCGGGCGGCCGGCTCCTCATGTGACTCGATGCCGAGAAAAACGTAGAGAGCGATCCCAAGTCCGGCGATGACTGCGATGAGCAAAATCTTTTTCACATTAACCTGCCGGCCGATACGTAGCGGCCTCGACGCGACCCGACCAGTTCAGGACGCGCAGTCTCGCCGTCCGCGCACAGATATTGGGCAACGAAGGCGCCGAGAATAAATCGGACCGGTTACCCCTCATTTCCGTTTCCCATTTGAGTCTGAGATCATGCGGCCGTCCCGCAGCACGATCTTTCGGTCAGTCAAATTGACGAGCTCGGGATTGTGCGTGACGAGCACCACGGTTATTTTTTGCTTCCCGTTCAACTTGCGGAACGCCTGCATGATCTCCGAGCTCGTGCGCGTATCGAGGTTCCCCGTGGGTTCGTCAGCCAGGAGGATCTCGGGATCATTCGCCAGGGCTCGTGCGATTGCCACTCGTTGCTGCTCTCCGCCGGAGAGCTCTGAAGGCAGATGGCGGGCGCGATCTCTCAATCCAACTAATGCGAGGGCTGCCAATGCCTTTTCGCTCCGCTCTCCGGTCTTCACTCCGCCGTAGATGAGGGGCAGCGCCACATTTTTTTCGGCATCGATCCGAGGCAGAAGATTGAAGCCCTGGAAGACAAAGCCGATCTTGCGGTTCCTCAGGTCCGCCCTCTGGTTCCAGGAGAGTTGAGACACGTCTTGACCATCGAGGAAGTATTCCCCGGAGCTGGGGACATCCAGGCAACCGAGGATGTTCATGAGGGTCGACTTTCCCGATCCCGACGGACCCATGATCGAGATGAATTCGCCGGATTCAACGATCAGGTCTATCGCTTCGAGCGCGTGGACCTTGACGGCGCCCATATCATACGTCTTGCCCAGGCGTTCCATACGGATCAAGCTCAAGAGTCTGTCCTCCCTGCGAGTGGACCCGGCATCATCGCGAGATTCACGGTCCATTCAATCATGAGACAAGCAATTTAACAATGGGAGGTTCCGCACATGAAGCCGTATCTCATTTCCCTGAGCGCACGTGGGGGGACGTCCTCGCCACGTGCCCCTCGTGTCCGATTAACGGCGCCGAGACAGGGCAGTGCATGCGATCTCGGAGAAGTTGTCTTATTGTTCCGGCGGGATGCGCGTCTCGAGCACGACCTTGAGCTTGGCTTTTAGCTCGCTGAGATCGGAACTTTTCACCACGTAGTAATCGGCGGCCACGGCTTTGAGATCGACCTTAAAGCTGGAGTAGGCCGAATTGAGAATAACCGGCAGGTCATAATGCTTCTTCCGGACCTCCTGGAGCAGATCAAGCCCGTTATACTCCCGCATCTTGATATCGAGGACGAGGCAATCCGGTTTCTCCTTCCGGATAACTTGCAACAAATCTTTGCCATCCGGCAGCGTGACCACTTCGTAACCTTCGTCCTCCAATTCCATGGAGTATAGCATCCGGATTCCTTCTTCATCGTCTACAATCAAAATTTTGGGCATCTCTCACTCCTTTGATGCGCGGTCGAGGAAGATAGGCACGATCATTCCGAGAACCATCGTTCCATGAGGTAGGGTTTTGCTTTTTCAAACTGGAGGCACTGATCCTCTATCATTTCCTCAACCTGTTGCGTGTTCATCGCCTCTGTCTCGAGCACAAAGGAGAGCGTCTTGCCATGGTACAGGGGGATGAGGCTCGAAAGCAACACATCCTCAGGCGCTATACGTTTCTTGTAAGCCCATGCGAAATCGTAGAGCACTTTCGCCCAGAGCGCGGCTGGAAACTCGAAGGTCTCCCGGGTCAGTCCCGCAACTTCCTCGAGCTTGGCGCTTACCTCGGAATGCAGGAACTCACAGTACAGTGGCCAGTGCGTGCTTATGCCCGACCGGAAGCGCTCCCAGGCGCTGTCCAGGTCAACGTGGACCGGAGGGGGAACCTCCAGCTCCGTGCCGAAGCCGTACACCGCGGTGGGGCGGCTCCATTTCACTTCTCTCCAGAAATTCTCGTAACGGCACATCAGGCCGAATATTGTACCCACCACATCGTTGAAAAGAGGAATCGGACCGGCCTCCTGGTCCGCGAGGTGGTGAATCTTCGGCCGCCCAAGGAAGGATTGAATCACTTGAACCCGGCTAATCATGGCAATGCTCGTCATCCAGATGTCAATGCCAAAATTTTCAACCTCCTCTGTCCATGAGTCAGATTCCAGGTACGTCCGGGCCAGCTCCCCGGAAAAACCGAATTCCCCTCCGATCGGCTGTCGCACCCGGCGTCCGTACAGGGCGCGAGTCAGTGGATAGGCAACATGGTTGGCTATCATGCGGTCATACTTGTGACGGACATACAGCGGGGTGACAAACTGAAAATTCTCGAAGAGAGGGTCGCAAAGATTGCGTATCCACTGCGGCGATATGCTTTCCACATCCGCGTCAACCACGAGCACGGCCTCAGCGGAAAGCTCCACGACCTTTTCAAAAAGATTCCTGAGGTTATTTCCCTTGCCCTTTACCCCTTCCGGGGTTGAGATATAGATCTTCGGATTGTCGGTGGGGGTCTCCATGAACGCGTTGCGAGTACCGTCGGGAGAGTTGTTGTCACAGTTGATTCTGACGGCCGATCGATCGGTAAAGTATTTAGACAGGCCTCGATCGGACTGTTGCGTGGGAATTGATATCGAATGGGCTTCGTTGTACGAAGGGATACCTACGACAATATCAGCCCGGCTGACCCCGTCCGGGTTGTCTTCGACAGCTTTCATGTGAAATCCCATGGCTGGAAGGTGGACATCCACCTGGTATCAGCCGCCAGTGTATCACAAACGGTCCTGCATCAACACCCCCGGGGGGAGAGGTTTGACGGATCCATGTGCAAGTCTTTGGGCACACGTGTTCCGAGCATGAATGCAGGCCCGCGTCATTCGGTCTGATTTCTCTCCTGGGACGAGTCTCCGGCACGAGGGGAACAGAAATATTGAACACCTGAGTTGTCTGCTGGTATACCTTGACCAATGAATCAGAGGTGCGCGCCTGTCCTCATTGGCTGCGTGAGATAAACGTGATGGGGCTCAGGCGCTCCTCGGACCAAGGATTGTCTGTCATTGGAGAGCAGTATTGGACCGCACATTCCTCAGGGCGCTCGTCGAAGGGCTCATCTTCGCAAATCCTGATCCTCTCAGCGCCAAGGCGCTGGCAGATATCATCCGGGACGTGACGATCGAGAGTGTTCAGTCGGTCTTGGACGAGCTGGAGGCGGAATACAGCCAAGAGGCTCGGGGCTTCCTACTGTGCCGGGCCGGAGGAGGGTACCAATTTCGTTCGTCACCACGGATAGCGCCGTGGATTCTCGAGATGAAAAAGATCAAGCCGTCTCGCCTGAGCCGGGCCGCGCTGGAAACCCTCTCCATCATCGCATACAACCAGCCGGTGACAAAGAGCCATGTTGAACAGGTTCGAGGCGTGGAAAGCTCTGCCACGATACGGAATCTACTCGAAAGGGCACTCGTTGAAGTTGTGGGTCGTAAGGATGTGCCGGGCCGCCCCCTGTTGTACGGGACGTCCCGTCGGTTTCTGGAGGTTTTCGGACTGCCGGATCTGGCATCCCTTCCCCCCTTGCCCGATGTTGAGGAACCTGCAGAGAATCTGGACTGATCTCTTTGGTGAGCCTTTACCAACCCCCTCGATCTGCCTTCGGTGGAACTCGATGCCTCCCCGCGATACGTGGACGCGGGCACGGTGTCGGAATCAACGCTTACGCCAGGGCATACACGTGCCCGTCATCGCTCCCGAAGTACACCGCGTCGCCCGCTATCACCGGCGAGCTGCTGATGGGTCCATCGGTTCTGAACTTCCAATTTTCCGCGCCCGTCTTCGCGTCGATCGAGTACATGCAATGGTCTCTGCTTCCCACGTAGACCGAACGCCCCGCTACCGAGGGCGACGAATCGATGCCGCTTCCCGCCCTGAATCGCCACTTCTCCTGGCCTGTCCCGATGTCCACAGCGTACAAGCTGCCGTTCCAGTCTCCGAAGTAGACACTTCGATGGGCCAAGGCCGGAGAGCAGGCAATCTTCGACCCTGCATTGAACGCCCATTTCACCTTCCCCGTCCCCATGTCGACGGAAAGAAGACTTCCATTCCAGCTCCCAAAGAAGACCGTGCCCTCGAATATCGCCGGACAACCTGAAACGGGACCGCCTGTCGCGACGACCCACTTTTCAGTGCCCCCTGACGTATCCAGTGCGTAGAGATTTCCATCGTAGCTGCCGAAACAGATGACTCCATTTGAGATCGCGGCAGCGGAGGAGATCTGGCCGGCCGCCTTGAACTTCCATCTCATGCCGCCCACTCTGGGCGATAGCGCGTACAAGACACCGTCGGCGCTTCCGAGATAGATCTGCCCCCCCTCCACAACCGGGGCCGCGGTGATTGGACCAGGGGTCTTGATATGGTAGGTCCCTTTTCCCGTCTTCAGATCCACCCCCCAAAGATCGCCGCCGGAGCTCCCAAAATAGACCGTCGACCCCGCCACAGCCGGCGCTGAACTCAGCGGCCCCTGGGTCTCGAAATCCCATATCTTCAGTCCCGATTCTCTGTCCACCGCGTAAAAGAGCGAATCCCAGCTCCCAAACAAGACCATTCCAGCCGCGACGAGGGGCGAAGACGAGACCCATCCACCTGTCCTGAACTTCCATCTCAATTCGTTCAATCGGCGTACTCCCTCTGTCTCGTACACACCGGTACGCGCAAGATTTGAACGAAATATGGAGGCGCCACCGGTAAGAGCGGAGACGTGGGCATCGTCCCTTCGTCCACCCTCCGTCTCCCTCTCGAGAGGAACTCCCTGTCCGGCCGATCGCTGTTCGTCAGTCAGCTCCTCGTCCAGCGTGGCCACTATGGCGCCGCACGAAGGGCATTCGTCCAGAGGCCGGGGATCGGTGGCCCCACATTCCGGACATTCAAAGCCCTCTTTGACCGATCCTTCCACTGCCGGCGCATTGTCACGCATGGTTGAGTCAGCCTTGAGCTTAGCCTCGGTCACCTGTTTCATTACTGCCGCCAGCCCCTCCGCGGAGAGCCCGTACTTGGCCATGAGCGCGTTTTTGGCCATGCCGGACTCTATGTCGTGGAGAAACTCCTTAACATTAATGGAGAGTTTCGCCATCATCACCCCGAGGGCATCGCTTCTGGCACCAGCCATCCACCTCTCTGGTTCAGCCGATGAAGATGCATTTGGGTGGGAAGCCGGCAGCGTTGACAACTCTGCATGAAGAGAGCAGCAGGTAGACTTTGGAAATCAAAAGATCTTTTCCGGAGCTGGTACGGCTGAAGAGGACCCCGCTCGTTTTCAAGGCGAATAATAGCCTCACCGGCGATAGGAGATCAAGGATAAGTTTGAGATCATTCGCGATCGACAACTGCCTAGCTAGATGGCACTTTTTTCCTACCCATGCTGTAGTAGGTGAATCCCCTCTCGGCCATCTTGTCCGGGTCGTAGAGGTTTCTTCCGTCGAAGATTACGGGCTCTGCCAGAAGTTGCTTGATCTTTTCGAAATCAGGGTATCTGAATTCGTTCCATTCCGTGACGATGATCAGACCGTCCGCTCCTTCGAGACACTCGTAGTTGCCGGGTGCGTAGTGGACTGAGTCGCCGAGAATCTTTCCGGTATTCTCCATGGCTACCGGGTCAAACACGTTAACCTGTGCGCCCTCTGCGAGCAAGGACCGTATCACGTCCAGCGCGGGTGCCTCCCGTATGTCGTCGGTGCGAGGCTTGAAGCTCAAGCCCCAGAGAGCAAAGACCTTCCCCTCCAGCGAATCGTAATGGTTGACGATCTTTTGCACGAAATGGGTCCGTTGGCTTTTGTTGGCCGCTTGTACCGCCTCGAGAATTGCGAGGGGCGCCCCGTGTTCTTTACCGGTGCGGCTGAGCGCCTCCACATCTTTGGGAAAGCAGGAACCGCCGTACCCGATTCCCGCAAAGAGAAACTGAGGACCGATTCGAGGATCCGACCCGATTCCCCCGCGAACCTTTTCTATATCGGCACCCACTCGCTCGCAGAGTCTCGACAATTCGTTGATAAACGAGATCTTCGCCGCGAGTAAACCGTTTGCAGCGTACTTCGTCATTTCCGACGAGAGTATGTCCATGACGAGAATCGGCTTGCCGGTTCTCACGAACGGACTGTACAGCTCCTTGAGAATTTCTCCTACACGAACATCTTCAATCCCTATCACCACGCGATCCGGCTTCATGCAATCGTCAATAGCATTACCTTCCTTGAGGAATTCCGGATTGGAGGCTACGTCGAAGGGGTGGCTCGTCTCCCGGCCGATGATCTCTTTGACCCTGAACGTCGTACCGACCGGGACCGTGCTCTTGGTCACCACGATCTTGTACGTGTTTATTGCCCGTCCGATGTTGCGGGCCACGGTGAAGACCTGACTCAAATCCGCGCAGCCATCATTGTCAGGGGGCGTCCCCACGGCAATGAAATTGACCAGAGAGGATTCGACCGTATGTTGCAGGTCCGTGGTGAACGAGAGTCGCCTCTCCGCAACATTCCGAGCGATCATCTGCTCGAGACCGGGCTCGTAAATAGGCACTTGCCCCTCGGAGAGGCGGTTGATCTTGTCCTCGTCGATATCCATGAGAACCACGTCATTGCCCATCTCCGCAAAGCAGACGCCGGTTACAAGTCCGACATAACCAGTTCCTATGACCCCCACGTGCATGCCATATACCTCGCCGTCTCATTCTGGATACCCCAACCGGGTCCAGGTTCTGGATTGCGGATTATGACATAGAACCGCGCAGGTTTCACCCTAGAAGTCTCGGCGACTGCGAACCAGCCTATCCGTAAGATATTTGCCTCTCCTCCAGCCGCTTGATTCGATCCCTCAGTTCGGCCGCTTTCTCGAATTCAAGATCCGCGGCCGCCTCGAACATTTCTTTCGTCAGCGTGCGAATGACCTTGGGAATGTCCTCATGAGCGATCTCCGCCAGGTCGTCCTCCATCTCAACCTCGACCGTCACGTAGTCCTGTTCCGCGAGAGAAGAGAGGATGTCCCTGATGTTCTTGTGGATCGTCTCCGGGGTTATGTGGTGTTTCTCGTTGAACTCTTTTTGAAGTTGTCTCCTCCGAATGGTCTCGTCCATGGCTTTCTCGATGGACTCGGTCACATGATCGGCATAGAGCAAGACGGTACCCTCCACATTGCGCGCCGCTCTTCCCGCGGTCTGAATCAGAGAGCGCTCTGAACGAAGGAAGCCTTCTTTGTCCGCATCGAGAATGGCCACCAGAGAGACTTCCGGAATGTCCAATCCTTCCCGGAGGAGGTTGATTCCAACGAGGACGTCAAATTCTCCGCGCCGAAGATCCCGGATAATTTCCATTCGCTCAATGGTGTCGATCTCCGAATGGAGGTACTGCACCTTGATACCGAGATTCGCGTAGTACTCAGTGAGGTCCTCGGCCATCCTCTTGGTCAGAGTGGTGACCAGGACCCGGTCTCCCTCCTCCACTCGGGCACGTATCTCCCCCAGCAAGTCGTCCACCTGATCTCTCGCCGGCCGGATTTCCATAACGGGATCCATCAAGCCGGTCGGCCGAATTATCTGCTGCGCCACCTTTCCCCGAGCCTTTTCCAACTCGTAAGGCCCCGGCGTGGCCGATACATATACGACCTGCTGGACGTGAGACTCAAATTCTTCGAACGTAAGAGGTCGATTGTCCAAGGCGCTGGGGAGACGGAAGCCGTAATCGACGAGATTTTGTTTTCGTGAGCGATCCCCTCTGAACATGCCGCCGATCTGTGGCACCGTGACGTGTGACTCGTCGATGAAATAGAGGGAGTCCTCAGGAAAATAATCGAGCAGCGTAGGAGGGGGCTCGCCGCTTTTCCGCCCGGTGAGGTACCGCGAGTAGTTCTCGATGCCGTTGCAGTATCCCATCTCTCTGAGCATTTCCACGTCGAACCGGGTTCGCTCTTCGATTCTCTGGGCTTCGATGAGACGGTTCTCAGTCCTGAAGAATGCTTCGCGTTCCTTCATCTCTTCGAGGATGAGCTCGATGGTCCCCAACAGCCTGGCTCGCTCCGTAACATAATGGCTGGCCGGATAGATAGCCAGCCTGTCGAGACCTCGTATCACTTTTCCCCGCAGCGGATCGATCTCGTAGATCCCGTCAACACTATCGCCAAAGAATTCTACTCGGATCGCGATGGACTCCTCATAGGCCGGGAAGACCTCAACCACGTCTCCTCTCACCCGAAAGGTCCCTCGATGGAAATCTACATCGTTCCGATCGTATTGGATTTCGACCAGCTTCTTCAGTATCTCGTCCCTGTTGCTTTCCTCTTTCTGAATCAGGTGGACGAGCATATTTCGGTAGTCCTGGGGTGAACCAAGGCCGTAGATACACGATACCGACGCAACGATGATGACGTCCCCCCGTTCCAAAAGCGAACGAGTAGCCGAGTGTCTCATCTTGTCTATGGTCTCGTTAATACTGGTGTCCTTCTCGATATAGGTATCCGACTGTGGGATGTAGGCCTCCGGCTGATAGTAATCGTAATAGGAAACAAAATATTCGACCGCGTTCTCGGGGAAGAGGGCCCTGAATTCGTTGAAGAGCTGCGCTGCCAGGGTCTTGTTCGGGGCCAATATGAGCGATGGCTTGCCGGCCGCGGCTATCAGATTGGCCATGGTGTACGTCTTACCGGAGCCGGTCACCCCGAGCAGGACTTGATCTCTTGTGCTCTCCTGCAAACCTTTGGCGAGCTTTTCAATCGCGGCCGGTTGATCGCCCCTGGGGACGAAATCGGAAACAAGATGGAATTCACTCATATTGCGAACCTCACATGCATTCCCGGCCCGGATGGGGAAGCTCCCGAGCGGGATGCGCTGGGCCGGGATACCGTATCGTTTCTTCCCCGGCAGGCAAGTCGTTTCTCGCTGTCTCGGGAATCCCGCGTCTCAGCAAAACTGTTTCACAGCTGTCACGCCTAGTCTAGTGAACCGATACCGCTGTTGACACACTGTCTGACAGGGGCTGGCATTCGTCGGTCTTGGGAACACGCGCGGGGATCTTATTCGGCACCGGGCCCAATTATCCCCTCTGTCCTTGAGAGGGAAGCATTCAGTGTCACCTGCTGTCTTATTTTAATTTAGGGTTGTGTATCTTGAGAGAGTGATGAATCTTCCGAATCACCTTTTCAAGATTCTTGAACCCGCGAGGTCGGTCTGAAATTATCATCTGGAGGAGACGGTCCTCGCTCACCGCGTAGTGAACCAATTGGACGTACTTGATCCCCCGTTGATCTCGGAACGAGCAGATCAGATAACCTTGCCTGTCCCCTGGCCCCCGTAGTTTCCCCTCCTCTATGACGGAAGCATCTTTCATATCCTGTTTCAGTGCGCGCTTGAGGGCTTCCAGGACCGGCCGGACTCTTGGATCACGTTTACGAGGACGCTTTTGAATAAAAATGTTTATCCGCAGTGTGGCTTTGGGATGCGTCACCTTAACGTGATCCGGGCTGGTTGCCGTAACCTTCATAGTGGCGGGGTACTCGAAACTGAAACGCCCCAGGGGATCCTCGTACTTCTTGTACCCACTCTGCGAGCCGGTCGCTGCACCGACCGGTGTCACCCATCCGCCCCACATCATCACGCCACAGATGAGAAGAGCAAAGAGCCCGCAGATCGCGCCCGGGGAACCGATATCCGGGCCGTATTCTCGGCAGCTCGTTCCCTGTTCCTCGTGGTGGTGACCCTGTGCGGGGCTTCTCATAGCTTTCTGTCTCTATTGCCGCGCCGCGGCAAACCGTGCTTTGGCGTTTCCGTCTCCTGTCCGGCAGCCTGGGAGCCCGAGTCGATCATCACCTCTCCAAGGACTGTTGCGGTCTTGAAGACCGCCTTAGCCAAACCGGCCTGCACTTGCTTCCTGAACCAGGAAGCCGCGTCAGACTCATAAAACGCGGCTACCTTCTCCAGTTCATCATCTTTGAGCGAGCGGAACATGTAGGCGAACGAAGCCAGCAGTTGGATTGAGCGGCCTTCTCGGCTCTGGCAAGACGGCTCAATATCAGGAGCCGGGATTCGCTCAGCCTGTTGACGATGTTGCGTCCCTCCCTCACCCCCTTGAGCACTCGCGGCTCGAGGGCGACACTCGCAATGCGGCCTACCTTTCGACCAAGCTTAGAGTCATAGAAATCGATGACCTGTTCAATCTTTTCCCTGCTGAAATTCTCCTTTATTGATTGCCGAATCAAGGGGACCAATTTCTCCTTGCCCGCGGTTTGATGAAGAAGAGAGCCCATCCGACGCCTGGTTCTGGAATCGGGAAAAGCGTCGACGGGTATCGCTCCGAGAATGGCTCCCCCGAGCATATTCAACTGCTCCGTCACTCCGGAGAGCGCCAGGGCGCGGTCAATAAGGTGATCGGGCTCGTCCGCGTGGGCTGGACTCATGGCGAAAAATACGACCAGAATCGGAATGAGCGTTCCAAGTAGGCTTGTGGAGTTGGCTGTCTTCATGGGTACTATGGCTCGGGTGACTCACGTGCCGTGTCTGCCGGCACGGACGGGTCCCCATCTCCTCCTCGGTCCCTGGCACCGGCAGCGAGCGGTTCCGTCCGTCATAATTCGTGGAATTCCCGAGGGACTTCCATCAATTCACCGTTCGGGCTCGCGGTGACCAAGGTCACTTTGGCGGTGACCAGATAGTCTCTCGGTTCACCTTTCTTCTGTACGATCTGCCTTACGACGATTCTGAACCTGGTGGTGTTCTCAATCCAGGTGCGAATCACGAGCGTGTCCCCGAGGCGAGCGCTCAACGTATTCCGTGCGCGCTCTTTCCAAGTACTTGAGATAATTGGCATGATAGACAACGCTCATGCAATCGGTGTCTTCGTAGTACACCTTGCATTCCATGCGGCGCTCTACCGGTTGGTGAGCGACTTCAGGAGAATGGGGAGTGTTCGCGCTCAATGGGCTGACCCTCGTGAGATTCTCATGCAGCGATTCGCTTGGATTCGATGATAGTATCATATTCTACCCGTACACGCATCGGGAATGAGGGCAATGGGCTCTCGGTCCCCCTCTTGTTCCGTCCAGGGCACGCGTCCCCATCATGCTCAGAACGTGATACGCTTAAGACATCATTTGTCGGAGAAGGTGTCGCGGCCGTACGCTCCAACGTTTGCCGACCTCTCTTCGAGAGCGTCTGCCATTCAGAAGCAACTGATGGAGACAGGTGAGGTGACCACCGGATTGAAGCGGCAGAAGAGATCGCCGGGAAAAACCGGCCTCCTTCTTGGAGGGCACATGTCGATTGCCGGCGGGGTCCATAGGGCGCTCGAGCGCGGTCACGATCTGGGGTGCACCGCGATCCAAATCTTCACCAAGAACGCCACCCGCTGGAAAGCCGGCTCTCTCACTCCCGACGAGGTGAGCCTCTTCAAGAAAGAGCGGCAAAGAACAGGGATTCTTGTCGTGGCCCATGACTCGTATCTCATCAACCTTGCTTCACCCGACCCGGAGCTCCTGGAAAAGTCCGTTGCCGCATTCAGGGATGAGATGGAGCGGGCGGAACAACTCGAAATACCGTTTCTCGTCATGCACCCGGGAGCTCACAAGGGCCGGGGCGAAGGCGAAGGGATTCGATCGGTGACCCGAGCCTTCAATCGTTTGCTCAAAGAGACGACCGGTTTTCAGGTCCACATCGTAGTAGAAAATACGGCTGGTCAGGGAACGGCCCTTGGTCACTCTTTCGAGCAATTGAGTCGCATGATCGCGGACACTGTCGAGCCTGAACGTATGGGCATCTGCTTGGACACATGTCATGCTTTTGCGGCAGGCTATGACGTGCGGGACCAAATGGGCTATACGGGTGCAATGGAAGAATTCGACTGCCTCGTGGGTCTGGATCGCCTCAAGGTACTCCACCTGAACGATTGCAAGAAAGGACTTGGAAGCCGGGTTGATCGCCACGAGCATATTGGTCGGGGAATGATTGGCTTGGAGTGCTTTCACCTTATAATGAACGACAGCCGTTTGGGGAAGGTTCCGAAATTCCTTGAAACCCCGAAATATCTTGGGGGCAGGGACATGGATCCTGTTAATCTTGAGCTTCTGCGCGGGATGGTAGGTGCCACTCGGGGCCGAATCAAGCGAGTGCGCGAATGAAGGTAAACCCGGTAGGTTCTCGCGGAGCCATCGCGTCCGATGAGGTACTACGTGATAGGATTCCGAAGCCGGGCACTGTTTGGGCCCTCTTCTTCGCATCTCGGCGTCTCGATCACGCGCGTCTCGCACATGGAGAGCGTTGCAGCCGGCAGAGAATCTCGCGCGGACCCGATTTCCGGGAGAGCGGTTCGGGCGGGCATCCTTTGATGCCCCTGATTTGCACGTGATGGCGCAGCCTCCTTTTCGTCGGTCTCGGCAACCGTGTCCTGTTCTGCTTCCGCGCTCTGAAACGAACCGTGATCGGATGCAGCAACAGCTCGGGCCAGCCTAAAAAAATGATCGGCTTGTAACGTTGTTGATGTTGTTGTGTTAGAATCTCACAAGAACGAACCCGCTACAGAATGTGAGGACGAAAAAACCGTGGCCAGACCGGGAATGATTATACTCAAAACGCCTCAAGAAATTGAAGTGATGAGAGAGGCTAACCTGATTGTTGCCGAGATCCTTGAACGAATAGGAGAACTCGTCAAACCGGGGATCACCACTGGCGAGCTCGACAGCGTGGCAGAGCGCATGATCCGTAAAGCCAGGGGAACTCCCGCGTTCAAGGGTTATCGAATGCGCAACAATAAACCATATCCAGCCTGCATCTGTTCATCGATCAACGAGGAGGTCGTGCACGGGATTCCGGGAAAGCGGCTCCTGAAGGAAGGCGATATTCTAAGCGTGGATGTGGGAGTCGTGCGGAAAGGTTTCGTGGGCGACGCTGCGAGGACCTACCCTGTAGGAATCATATCAGGGGAGGCGGAGGAACTGTTGAGGGTTACCCGGGAATCGCTGTACCTCGGCATCGAACAGGCAGTCCTCGGGAACCGTCTCCAGGACATCTCCGGCGCGGTTCAAGAGCACGTTGAAGCCCATGGATTTGCCGTGGTGCGGGAGTTCGTAGGCCATGGGGTCGGCAGGAACATGCACGAACCTCCACAGGTGCCGAACTACAGGCTGGGCGGCTGGAATCCACGACTAGAAGCCGGGATGACCCTGGCCCTCGAGCCGATGGTCAACCAGGGGACCTGGCGAGTCGAGCTCCTTGACGACGAATGGACCGCGGTGACGGCCGACGGCAAGCTCTCCGCCCATTTTGAACATTCCGTGGCCGTGACGGAAGACGGTCCCCTCATTCTATCCGAACTGTAACCCGTCCCCTGAGAGGACCTTGGGTAACAGAAGACTCTTTTTAGAAATTACGCGCTCTCCCGCGCAACCGAAGAACAGACGTGACCGAAGGATAACGACCTGTGCCGGACGCTGCTCCAGTATTGAAGAAACTTCGACGTTACGACATCATCCGGTTGATTGGTGAAGGAGGGCGAGGAAAGGTTTATCTGGCCACTGACAGGGTCATCCGTCGTCCCGTGGCCATCAAGACCTTCTCCCTGGATGCCTTGACTGGCCCGGAGGATTCCCCGGAGCGAATAATGCGGGAGTTCTTTTTGGAGACCCGAACGGCCGGTGCTCTTCTGCACCCGAACATCGTCGTCATCTACGATGTTGGCAAGAAAGACCGCTTGCTCTACATCGTGATGGAATTTGTGTACGGCAAGACCATCCTGGAGCATCAACAAGGGGACGGCTTCAGTGTCAAGAAGTCCATCGAAATTACCTACGAGCTCGCCCGTGCCCTCGAGTATGCTCATTCCAAAGGCGTGATCCACCGGGACATCAAGCCGGAGAATATCATTCTCTCCCCTGCCGGCATTCCCAAGATTTCCGATTTCGGTATCGCCCGTTTCCGCAAACACCTGAAAACCGAGAAGCAGGACCTGATCGGTTCAACGAGATTCATTACGCCAGAGCAGCTCTTGCGCAGAGAACAAGATCACAGGGTCGACATTTACCAGCTTGGAGTGCTTCTCTTCGAGCTGTTGACACGGAGGATGCTTTTCAAAGGGGCGAATTCGCAGGATACCCTGCTCAAAATATGTACGGAAAATCCGCTGCCTCCCGGTCGCGTGAACCGGGAGGTTCCCCCCGAAGTCGACCGGATCGTCAGCAAGTGCCTCGAGAAATCCCCGGCAAAACGCTTCGCTCGCGCGGGGGAACTGGCAGAGGCGTTGGCAGATTGTCTCCGCTCCGGAGTTCATCCCGGAATCTCACCCGATCGCCACCTCGTGGACGGCCTCAAGAAGTTCGAAATGTTTTCTCTGTTTAGCGACAGGGAGATCCAAATGGTGGCGGACGTGGGAGAATTCATCACCTGTCCCGCGGGCGAGCACATAATCAGGGAGAATGATAGCGATTCCAATTTCTTCGTGCTTCTCGAGGGAGAAGCCCAAGTAGTCAAACGATCCCGCATTCTCTCAAATTTCCTCCCCGGAACCTGTTTTGGAGAAATCGGCGCGTTCGCCCGACAGAGGCATCTGGCCGCAGTAGTGGCCGAAACCGACTGCAAGCTCCTTCAGATCAATGCACTTCTCTTCAAGGAGCTCGATCCGGAGCTCCAGCTCAAGATGCTCCATATCGTGGTCCGAAACCTCTCGAGCCTCGTCATCGCGCTGGACAGGCACATCATGCAGATCACGGACGACAGGGACGCACGCGCCCCCGGACCCACAATTTGTCCTCTCTGCGGATTCGACAACGGCACCCCGATCGAAGTCTGTCCCCGCTGCGGCGAAATTCGTTCCGCGTCGGGAGAGTCGAGGAGCCCACATGAGGGGCCGTGAAAGACGCGGGTCGTTCGATCTGGGGAACAGTTCTCTAAGGTTTCACGGACAAGCCGCTGTCCTCTATAATCTGCGAGGCGCCGAGGTCTTCCCGGTCGAAGGGAACGTCCGCGCCTCCCGACCGTGTTTCCGACAAGGAGCCCTCCATGCTCAATCCTCGAGCGCTGTTTGAAGGGAAAAAGGTTACCCTCATGGGTCTCGGGCTCCTGGGCCGAGGCTTGGGCGATACCCTCTTCCTGATTCGCTGCGGCGCTCGCGTTACCGTGACGGATTTAAAGAATGCCGATGAACTCGGGCCTTCCGTCGACAGACTTCGCGGCCTTCCCTGCACACTCAAACTGGGCGGACACGATCCCACGGATTTCATCAATGCAGACATGATCCTCCGAAACGCGGATGTTCCGCGGTCGTCGCCCTTTCTCAAGATCGCGGCGGATCACGGGATTGCGGTGGAAATGGATGAATCTCTCTTCTGCAAAATCTTCCCCGGAAAGGTGGTAGGCATTACCGGGACCCGCGGGAAGACCACTTCAACGGTTCTCGTCCATCGGATCCTTTCCCTCGCCCGGTCGGGCGTATTCCTGGCAGGGAATATCATGGGGCTGGCTGCGCTCCCGCTTCTCGAGAAAATCCGGGAGGATGATACGGTCGTCTTGGAGCTCTCGAGTTGGCAGCTTCAGGGGTTCCACGATTCGCGTCTCTCGCCCAACATCTCCCTGTTCACCAACCTCTATCCCGACCACCTCAATCGATACGCAAGCATGCAGGATTATCTGGAAGACAAGAAAGCCATCTATCGGTACCAACACGGCGGCGATTTTTGTATCTTCAACGGGGATCAGATCGAGACCGCGCGGCTCGCCGAAGAGGCACCGGCCGGCAAAGGTTTCTTCCAGACCGCGGACATCCCCGCGGAATGGAAGATCAAGCTTCCGGGAGCGCACAACCGTGAAAACGTCGCTGCCGCAATACGACTCACCCGCGAAATGGGAATTGAAGAGAACGTCATTCGCTCAGCGGTGGAAAGCTTCACCGGTGTTGAACATCGCCTGCAGTGGCTCGGCGAAAGGGGTGGGATCGCGTTTGTCAACGATGCCACCAGCACGACTCCGGATGCTGGACGCGCGGCCTTGAAATCCTTTGAAGGACGTCGCGTACTGTTGATCGCCGGCGGCTCCGACAAGAACCTGGACCTGCGGCCCTTTGCCCGGTCCGCTGCAGCCCGTTGCGGCAAAATCGCCCTTCTGGAGGGGAATGCGACCGACACTCTTCATCAGGAGATTGCTGCACACGGAGGAGCGGGCAAGATTGCAGGCCGGTTCGACGACCTGAAACGCGCGGTGGACAAGCTCATGGCAGAAGCCGCGCCCGGAGACGTGATCCTCCTTTCCCCCGGTTGCGCTTCCTTCGGGATGTTCCGCAACGAATACCACCGCGGTGAGACCTTCATCAGCATTGTCGAGGAGATCCTCGCCGCTCCCCCGACTGCCTCCCCCTAGATCCGCCCGGTCTGAGACGCGCACCTTTCCTTCGTGCCATTACCCGATGAGAAATGGCCTCAACGCCCGGCTCGCGACTGATCGTACGCCTCGCAAATTTTTTTCTTGACAAATCGGAAAAATCGGAAAAAATGGAAATTATGAAAATAGTGGTAAAATTAGAAGCGTCACTTTCGAAGAGGGTAGTTCCATGGAAGTTCTAACGGTTTATCAGGCCAGTAAGTATTGCAGCGTGTCTCCGAAGACGGTCTCCAATTGGATCGACGAGGGGCACATCAATGCGTTTCGGACCGTTGGTGGACATCGTCGGATAAGAAAGGAGGATCTGGACGCCTTCTTGCGCAGGCAGGGGATGCCGATTCCGAGCGAGTTTGAGAATGGTGATCGCAAGAGGATCTTGGTAATCGACGATGACAAGTTGATCGTAGAGACCATCGTGAGCTCTTTGGAGGAGGAGCCCTACAATTACGAAATTATTTCCGCGTCCGATGGTTTTGAGGCAGGCCTCCAGGTGAGTCATTTCAAGCCTGACCTGCTGATCTTGGATATCATGATGCCTGATATCGACGGCTATGAGGTGTGCAGCAAGGTGAAGCAGGATGCAGGAACCTGCCACATGAAGATCATTGTGCTCTCGGCTTACATGGACGAGGAGAATTACGAACGGATGAAGCGAAACGGGGCGGATATCTGTTTCTCAAAGCCACTGCCTCTGGAGAAGCTCAAGAAAGAGGTGGCGAACCTTCTGGGACTGGCCTGAGAGGCATTGCATTAATTGAAGGGGAGACAGCCATGGGCGTAAAAGAATCGTTGGAAAAGAAGAAGTTCCTCGTTACTTCAGAAATCCATCTTCCTCACGGCAAATCTCCCCAGGAGTACCTGAACGAGATCTACAACCTCTGGGGCCGCGTTGACGGAGTTCGCTTTCAACCCCTGGCCGCGGATGCGGCAGTGACAGACTCCCTTTCTCTGTGCCGGCTGCTCAGCGAGAAGAGATTCGATCCGGTTTTTCAGGTGGGCACTCGTGATCGCAATCGCCTGGAGATACAAGAAGCACTCGTCCATGCATCTTCCTCGGGGGTGGAGAACCTTCTTGTCTTTACCGAAGATTACCGGGTCACCGGGGACTCGCTGCAGGAGATGATGTTCTTCCATGTGGACATGGGGAAATTTTTCTCCGTGATCGATAACCTGAAGAAAGGGACCGACATCCATGGAAAGGAGCTGGATGGGGAAAAGGATTTTTTCATAGGATCCGGGGTCGACGCAAGTTATGGCGGCAAGGCGCCGGACCTGGAGATACGCGAGATGGAGCAGTTGGTGGAACAGGGCGCGAAGTATTTTCTCACCACGCCCGTCTTCGATGTGGATCTTTTCGCGGAATTTGTCAGGAGAGTGACTCCACTGGGCATCCCCGTGATAGCGGAAGTGATCATGCTGCATTCAGCAATGGAGGCGCGAATGCTCAAGCGCGTCGGTGGAGTAAACATCCCCGATCGGATCATAGAGCGGCTGGAAAAGGCGCCGGTCAAGTTCGATGAATCGGCAAAGATCACCCTCGAAACCATCGAGGCGCTCAAGCAAATCTGTGCCGGCGTTCACATTATTCCCTTTGGATGGGATAGTAAGATTGGCCGACTTCTTCAGAGCATCAAGAGATGAGACTCCGTATCCAAGGACCATGCGAGTCATGCTCCTCGCGCGGATGCTTTCCTCAAAGGTGAGTGTTCAGCCCTTCCAGGGTGAAGCTGGTTTGCTCGATCAGAGCATCTGAACGAGTCAGTAGTTCCCCCCACGGAGGTCCACCTTGGAAACCGTCACCATATCCCTCAATGGTCGTGAAGTCGCAGGACCACCCGGTACAACAATTCTCGATCTCGCCACCCAGGTGGGGGTGGAGATTCCCACGCTCTGCCATCACCCTCTCTTGAAAAACGCGGGGGCCTGTCGTGTCTGCCTTGTGGAGGACCTGCGGACGGGGAAGTTGCTCGCCTCCTGCGTCACTCCGATCCTCGAGGGAATGGAGATAGTGACGCATTCGCCCGCGGCCGTTCAGGCCAGACGAGGCGTGCTCGAATTGATTCTGTCGGATCATCCCTCAGCGTGTGTGGTCTGCAGCAAAGGCAATGAATGCGTACTCCGCTCCCTTGCCAAGGACCACGGCATCTGCGATCCGGAGCTTGAACCGATACGCCGCTGGAGACCGATGGAAGAGGTCAATCCGTTTATCGTTCGGGATCTCACCAAGTGCGTTTTATGCGGTCGGTGCATCCGGGTCTGCAAGGATTACGAAGTGGTCGGCGCGGTCGAATATACGGACCGCGGGTACACCAGCCATCCCGGAACAGCGGATCGCACGCCACTGGAAGGATCCGAGTGCAATTTCTGCGGTTCCTGCGTTGCGATCTGCCCTACCGATGCTCTGGCCGAGCGAGACAGGGCGACCTTCAGCTCCGGCAAGGCTCTTGCGCCCGGGATTTGCTCGTATTGCGGAACCGGCTGTCACCTCGAGTACGAGATCGTCGACGGCCAGGTGGCGGGCGCGCGTGGCGTCATCGGGTCTCCGGTCAATAGTCTCTCTCTCTGCGTTCGAGGTCATTACGGACAGGATGCCATCACTTCACCCGGCAGGCTTACCGACCCACTGGTACGCGATGGGGATGGGACTTTTCGAAAGTCCTCGTGGGAAGATGCCGTGGGGGAGGTTGCCGTCCGGTTGAACGAGATCAGGGACCGGCACGGACCCTCGAGCATCGGTGTCATTGCCGGGACCCAGTGCTCTAATGAGGAGCTCTACCTGGCTGGCAGGTTCTGCCGATCCATCCTGCGGACCCCCAAGGTGGATGCCACGTCCAGCTTGTCTTCCGGGGTGGTGGTCGAAGGTCTTGTCTCGTCATTGAAGGAGATCGGCCCCGGAGCGTCCATCGGACTCATTCTGGAAGCAGACACGATCGTGATGATTGACGCGAGACCGGACTATACTCATCCGGTGATCGCCCGGAACGTTCGGCAGGCAGTTCGCAACAACGGGGCTTCGCTTATCCAGCTTGACCCGCTGACCACAAGCCTCGATCCTTTCACTCATCTCCATTTCAAGGAAGAGATCGGAAGCCAACCGGGTCTCCTGATCCAACTGATCAAGGAACTTGTCGCAGGGAATCTGCACGACGAGGAGTTCGTGCTCCAGCATGTAATGAATGCGGAGGATTTTCTTGCTGGCATCAAGCGACAACCGAACGAGCAGGGTTCGAGTGAAAAAGTAGCATGGGCGGCTGCATTTATGGGGGGAGGGAGAAAAACGGTTTTTCTTCTGGGCCCGCTGGTGGCCAGGGCAACCCAGGGCTACATCATTACCCGGCTGGTGGCGGACCTCGCCATCCTGTGCGGGCAGCCCCACCACATCCGCTTCTTGTTCGAGGGCTGCAACGAGATGGGAACCTGGGAGTTGGGGTGCACATCCGCGCGGCCATCGGGATGTCTTGGCACGATCGATCCGAGCAGCCGGGTAACTCTGCAGGACGCGTGGGGAACGGACGCGGTATTCGATCGCGGTCTTGATGCCATGAGCATGCTCCAGAGTGCCGAAAATGGAGATCTGAAAGGCCT
>JARRRG010000002.1:0-17020 GCA_037380965.1 Deltaproteobacteria bacterium | reverse complement strand
ACAGGACCAGTTCCGGAGGAAACTCAACAATGAACTCGGTGCCGCCGTTTGTGTAACAGTCCTCTACTCGGTCGCAGCATTCGCACTTGCTTGTGTCTCCCGGACAAAGATCGCGAACCGTGGGGATGCACGAACATCGTTGACTCCGGAACCCAACCGTGAAACCGAAGCGTTCCGAAAAAATCTTGATCTTCAACAGGTCCGTTCCGGTGCCTCCCGCGTTGAATCCGTACCGGCGACCCGAAGTGTAGAGGTCCAGTTCCTGGACCGGATAAAACCCCTCGAAAATGTTCGGCTGCTCGCTCTCGGGAATCCCGACGCCGTAATCGCGAATCGTGATCTTATAGCCCGATGGCGTATTCTCACCGGTGACAACGATCTTTCCGTGATCAGGGGTATTCTCCACAGCGTTGCGAACCAACCCGCTCAGCACAGCCCTCATAATCTGAGGCTGCATTTTGATGATTACCGGGTCAGGAGGCACGAACTCGATGTCCAGAACACGGTCCTGAGTCATCTGTCTGACCCTGAATTCGGCAGCCTGAAACGCAGCGGTGACGGCCACGCCTTCCTTCTCCGCGGTCTTCTCCGGGAACAGCTCGTCGATTTTGAGCTTGAGCGAGTCCATGGCCTCGGCAAGCCTGGGATCATCTTCTTTCTGGATCTCAATCAGCTCCTTCAAGTTGTCGAGGTAAGCGGAGATCATCTTTCGTTCGGGATAGTATTTCTCCTCGACGATATGGCCGACTTGTTTTTCAATGATCTGTAGGCGTGCGAGATTCCTCAGGATGCGCTCAAAGGGGAATCTCTCCGGATTGAGCCCCTCGACTTTTATGCGCCGTTCAAGGATCTTGAGAGATGCCTCAATGATCGCCAGTGGTGTCTTGAGCTCATGAGAAAGGTGATTGAGGATCTTGTTCTTGACGCGGTTGAGCCGTTCGAGCTCCTCATAGGATTTGCGGAGATTGTCGTACTGCGACGCGTTCTCGAGGGCGAGCGCGACACTGCCGGAGAGTGCGACGAGTATTTCCACGTCCTCATCAGTGAAGGGCCCGTCCACTTTGTTCAGGGCGTAGAGGACGCCGAGTGGTTTTTCCCGGGTCTTCAGGGGGACGCAGATCATGTTTCGGGTGCTGAATCCTGATTTGTCGTCGACCGTGCTGTACGCGCGCGGGTCATTGTTGTAGTCATGCACCAGTGCGGGCTTGCCGGTTCTGAAAACCCATCCGCCCACCCCCTTGTCCTTGGGAACGCGGATCTCGTCACGAGCTGAGGAGAGCAAGCTTTGCGGATCCTGGACGGTTCGCCAGTAGAGATCGTCCCGCGCCTCATCGTACAGCGCGAGTCCCGCGCCTTCGCAGTCGATGACATTTCGGACTTCCGTGACAATCACATCGAGAAGCTGGTCGAGATCGGTGGTCGAGGCAAGAGCTTTGGAGGCATTGAAAAGGAGGTTCAGCTTGGCCGCGTCGAGAAGGGTCTTCTTATCCGGTGACGGGGTGGATAATGCTTCCTGGGACCGCACCTCCTCGCGGGGCCGGTTGTCACGATTCGAACGCTCATCTGCCATCGCGTATGGTATCCGCTGCCGGTGGATGTCCCCTGATCACGAGATGCGGCGCAATTTGCCGAGCGATCGCCTGCCCAGGAGCTGACGAGCCTTATCTGCGATCCCTTTGGCAGTCAAACCCAGTTCTTCGAGAAGCTCGGCTCGAGTGCCATGCTCGACAAAAGAGTCAGGAATTCCGAATCGGCCGGTCTTGACTCCCACCACCCCTTCTTCGGAAAACAACTCGAGTACGGCGCTGCCGAATCCGCCTGCCACGACACCTTCCTCCACGGTCAAGACGTTCCCGGCCGCCGCGGCCTTCTCCACGATCAGATCGCGGTCGAGGGGCTTGACGAATCGAGCATCCATCACCCCTGCGGAAACGCCCTCGTCCGCCAATGACCGGGCCGCGTCCACAGCCGGTGCGACCATGGATCCAAGTGCGATGATCAGCAGATCGTTCCCTTCGGCCACCATTCGCGCCTTTCCCACGGGCAGCGCTGAAGGCTCTACGCTGCGGGGATGTTGCAGGCCCTGAGCCCGCGGATATCGAATCGCGCTCGGACCATCAAGGGATAACGCGGTCACCAACATATCCGCCAGTTCATCCGGGTCGGACGGAGCCATGACGGTGAGATTGGGAATGCTGCGGGTGAAAGAGATATCGAAGACGCCGTGGTGGGTGGGACCGTCTTCACCCACCAGCCCCGCCCGGTCCATTGCGAAGACCACGGGGAATTTCTGCATGCACACGTCATGGATGAGATGATCGTACCCCCGTTGAATAAAGGTAGAATAGATGGCCACCACCGGGAGAAAGCCTTCTCGCGCGAGACCTGCCGCGAAGATTATTCCGTGCTGCTCCGCTATCCCCACATCGAAGAAACGGTTGGGAAACACCTGGGCAAAGTCGGCAAGGCCGGTCCCGTACTCCATCGCCGCGGTAATCGCCACGATCCTCGGATCGGATTTGGCCAGTTTCACGAGGGTCTGGCCGAAAACGGAAGTGTACGTAGGGGGGCCGTCAGATTTTTTCACGCAACCGGTTTCAATGTCGAAACATCCGACTCCGTGGAACTGGCACGGATTCTTTTCCGCGTAATGGTACCCCTTCCCTTTGCACGTAATGGTGTGGACCAGCACAGGCTCTTGGAATCGTTTGACATTACGAAGAGTCTCCACCAGGTGCTTGATTCGGTGCCCGTCAATGGGCCCCACATATTTGAAGCCCAGATCCTCAAACAACTTTCCTGGGGTGATAAACCCCTTCAGGGCCTCTTCAAACTGTTTGGCCAGCCCGTACATGGATCGGCCCATGGTTCCGGGGAGGTTCTTGAGAATCGTTTTCATGTCGTCACGGAACCGAGTGACGATCTGACCTGTCATGATGCGGTTAAGATAGGCTGCCATCGCGCCAACATTGGGAGAGATCGACATTTCATTGTCATTGAGAATAATGATCAGATCTTTCCTGGCCGCACCCGCCTGATTCAGCCCCTCGTACGAGACTCCGCACGTGAGCGAGCCGTCGCCGACCACAGCAATAACCTTGTGCTCGTCGCCGTGAAAGCACCGTGCCTGGGAGATTCCGGCCGCGGCGCTGATCGCATTGCCCGCGTGTCCTACATCAAAAAAATCGTACGGGCTCTCCGATCCTTTTGGAAACCCCGCAATCCCCCCCTTTGTCCGCAACGTATGAAAAACGTCCCTTCTCCCCGTGAGTATCTTGTATGCGTAGGCTTGATGCCCCACGTCAAACACGATCCGATCCGCCGGGGGAGAGAAGACTTTCAGGAGGGCCAGGGTCAACTCCACCACTCCGAGGCTCGATGCGAGATGTCCGCCCCGCTGGGCGACGGTTTGAATGATCAGCTCCCGGACTTCCACGGCCAGGGATTCCAGGGATTCCAGAGACAGCGCCTGGACGTCCAGTGGAGAAGAAATGCTCTGAAGGACAGATCCTTCCTCATACGCTGATTCGTGAGTCATTGGCTTCCAGTATCAGTCAGCTCGTGCGTTCGACGATAAATTTCCCTATGGAGGCAAGTGGCTCGGCCCGCTCACCAAGAGGCCCGATGGTCTCAATGGCTGAGGACACAAGGCCGATCATCATTTCTTTGGTTCGCGCTTTGCCCACCAAGTTCGGATAGGTGGCTTTGCCTCTTCGTTGATCCTTTTTGACTGCCTTTCCCATCTCCTCGGGGTCCCCTTCGAGGTCGAGAAGATCGTCTCGCAATTGAAAAGCAACTCCCAGATCCTCTCCGAATCGCCCAAGGATCTCAATCTGAGCACGCGTGCCACCGGCCAGCATTGCCCCGCCGGTCAAAGACACCCGGATCAACGCGGCTGTCTTGCCGTGCACAATACGATCGACCGTTTCCACCTCAACAGCTTTGCCTTCACTGATGATGTCCGCGACTTGCCCCGCGATCAAGTATTGCCATCCGGCTGCCACGGCAAGCTCACTGATTGAGGCTGCGAGCCTCTCGGGCGGAAAAGCCCTCACCACCCGCGCGGAAGCGAGAACCTCGAAAGCAAAGGTCAACAGCGCATCCCCCGCCAAAATGGCGACTGCCTCGCCAAATGCTTTATGGAGTGCCGGCTTTCCACGCCTCACATCATCGTCGTCCATGGCCGGAAGGTCGTCGTGGATCAACGAATACGTGTGAATACACTCGAGCGCGACCGCCAGCGGCAGGACCCTTTCGGCCCGTCCACCCACGGCTTCGGCCGCGGCCATAGCTAAAATTGGCCGTATCCGTTTGCCCCCGGCAAAGAGACTGTACCGCATTGCCCTATGCAATACGGCAGCATCATTATCCCCTGTGGGAAGCGCCTCGTCAAGGGCCTTATCCACGAGCGCTCGCTTGCTGGAAAGGTACTCCTGCAGGTCCATGCCCTACTCTTCCACTCTCCCGAAAGGAACTCTCTCCATGTTCTCCAGCAATTCCTCTACTCGTCCTTCCGAACGATCCAGTGTTTCGAACAAACGCCTGGCCAAACCGATCCCTTCCTCAAAGAGCTTGAGGCTTGCATCAAGACTCAGGTCACCCTGTTCCATCTTTTCCACAATGGAGCGAAGCTTTTCCAGTTGCTCATCGAACTGTTCCGCGCGATCGTCCGTTTCTCTGGCTTTCTTGGTCATTGCAGGTGTGTCTTTCGTGAAATGCAGCTTGCCCTCTCGATCCGAACGGCCAATCGAGCCATGTGATCGGCTTCGGACCGGATTTCTACTTTTTTCTTGTTCCAGCCACCAGTTCGCTTAATTCCCGCTTTGCCGCCGTGGATCCAGGGTCGATGTTGACTGCCTTGACGAAACACGAGAGCGCGGTTTCCTTTCTCATGAAGAATTTTTTATGAATGAAGCCCTCCAGGTAATATCCCGCGGCCAACTGCTGCGGCAGGATGTCAGGCAGTTTCTCCCTCAGCTTATTGGCCGCCTGGACATCCTTCAGAGCGCTCTTGACATAGGACGCAGGAAAACCCTGGTGCAGACGACCCTTGATCTTGGTTTCCGCAAGAGAGAACAGCACGTCTCCGTAGAGCCGGGTGCGTTCCAAGCCCGCCTTGTCGAGCAAGTCCTTGGCCTCATTGAGCTGATCCAGCGCTTCCAGATAATGGGTTCGTTGTACCAGTTCACCCGCCGTCTTGAAGAGCTTTTCCGCTCTGGTCTCAGCAGGGTTGGCCGCCAAGGCCGCCGAGGGAAGCACGAGAATGCACATCACGATCAGCCAGCGGCTGATTCCCACGCTGCTCTGCCGAGTTGACGCGTTCGTTGTCAGCAACAATTTCATCCCGGAATCTATAATAGAATCAATTGAAAGATTTGGGAAGGCCAACCAGAGCACGGCAGCGATGGCGGTGGCAGGAAAACCCCGTCAGTTGTCCATGTACCGGGAGGCAGAAGCTGAGCGAACGCGGTGGGCGGCACCATCTTCAGATCAACACGAGGGACTCGCCGCGATCACCGGAACAACTCGAATTCTACTCGGCGGCGCTCTCTTTCCCCCATCGGGCCGGGGCTCCGAGCCACATCTCTGCCAACTCCATGAGCGATTATCCCGATCCGGCTGGCAGGTATTCCGTACGTTCCTGTCAGGTATCGTGCGACGGCCTCCGCCCGGCGACGGGAGAGCTTCAGATTATATGCCTGCTTGCCTTTACCGTCCGTGTACCCGTGGAGGACCACTCGGGCGGATGGATTTTCTTGAAGAAACCGGGCCACGGCTTCCAGGCTTGCCCGATTGGCCGCGTCGGCAGCCGGGTTCTTTGACCGGACAGAGAAGCTATTGAAATCAAAGGTAATGGGGCTGACTTGTGGAGCAGGCACACCACCACCCTGCTGGGGCACGGTTGGACCACATGGAATGAGCAGGTGGCTCTTCATCCAGTCGTGCCACCCCGCGGGTGAAGTGATGTCCTTGACATTGTGGTACGTGCCGTTGCACTTCTCGGCTATCGCCTTGAGGAAGAACCTCCCCTCCTGAGAATTGCCGACCTGGAACGTGTGAATCTCGAGGTCGGGATTGTTATAGGCGATCCGGTCGGCAATCTTGATCGGATCGGCCTTACACGACTCGATTCCCCCTCCGATGAGTACGATGACTCCCTTTCCCGGTGCTGCCGCGATTTCGTCCGCGGCTGCCCGCAGGCCTGCCGAGAGGGCGCTCACTCCATAAGATACAGAGCGGGGAAAAGCATTGATGAACCGCTCAGGGTCCCATGGTTGAATCGCGAGGATACTCTGGGTGTTATTACATCCCAAGCCCACTTTTAGACCGTAATGGCGCAGACCAACATCGAAGAAACCATCGGCCGTCAACGGCATGGCCTCCTCGAAGAAGCGCATTTGCTTCAGTAATCTCTGGTAGCGCCCTCGCTCCTTCATGAATCCGGACGCGTCGAAAAGCACGAGAATGTTCTGCACTCTCTTGCATTCATCCGCATAAATCGAGGCTGAGGGAAACAAGAACAGGATCACGGCAAGGCATGACAACAATCCCACGTGGAACCTGTCCCTGTAAAAGGGTCCCATGACCGTCCTCCCTTTGATGGAGTCGCCGATCCCGGGCGAGACTCACTGATTGCGGGGTAATTAGCAGAGGATGTGAATATTGTCAAGAATTATAGCGAAATACTGATCATTGGTGAACTGCCTTCCAGCGATTGTCACAGAATCTGTCTTCAGGACCGTGCAAGGGGGGTACTCGGGTCCCTCCCACCGAAGGCAAGATATCAGGAAACACTACGCTGCTGAAAAGCTTGACAATCTCTGATGTCCACCTATCCTACGGCCATGAGCTCCAGCAGCACCGGGAAAGGACGGACAGAGCACCTCTGGATCCTCGCGATGGCAGTTGCGGCCATTGCGGGGTCCTTCCTTCTCGTACCCTCGGGCGGCCGCACACTCGACCTCACCGTGCCTTTTACAGGAATACAGATCCCGCTGCCGGCTACCTGCCTCAGTTACAGGATCTTCGGCGTCTCCTGCCCTGGATGCGGCCTCACGAAAAGCTTTGTCCTCACAGCCCGCGGGAACCTGGGAGGAGCGTTGCGCGCCAACCCTGTGGGACCGGCATTGTACGTCGTCTGCCTGCTTCAAATCCCCTATCGCTGGATCGAGTACTTCGGGCTTGGGCGCTCGATAACCTGGTGGAAACGGGTCGATGCTCGGCTCGACGTGGTAACGTGGGTCCTTCTGGGTGGGCTGGTGCTGCAATGGCTGGTGAATTTCATGTAAAGGTCGCTGGGCAAGAGTGCCCGGAGATCGAACTCCCCCGAGAGGGCTTGCCTCTCCGCGGGGCACTGCTCGCGGCCATAGGCATCCCTGGAGGAACAATGCTCGGAACCTTGCTGACCATTCTCTTCATTATTGTCTTTGTCAAGGCGCTCTTAATCATATCGGCATACTTCTGGCAGTGGGTTTATTTTTCACCCACGCGACAGGATGAAACCCATTACTTCGCGACGAGCGACGGGTGGCGACTTGCAATCCACCGGTATCACCCGACGGGCCCGGCCAAAAGACATCCAGTGATTCTCTGCCACGGCCTCAGTTCGAATCGGTACTCCTTTGCTCTTCCGGGAGCCCCCTCATTGGCCGCATTTCTCCAGAGACACGGCTGGGATGTGTGGGTGGCTGAATTGAGAGGGTCGGGTGAGAGCGACCATCCGGGAGTCTTTCGGTCGGACGTTCCCTATACATGGCACTTCGAGGATCACCTGCACGAGGACGTGCCGGCAATCATAAATCAGGTCCTCGAGCTCACCGGAGCTCCGGCCGTCGACTGGGTGGGGCACAGCATGGGAGGCTTACTCGTCCAGGCATATCTCGCCGCAACTGAGAACCCTCTTATCGTATCGGCCGTGACGCTCGGATCACCCACGGACTTTTCCCGCATGGATAACAGGGCGTTCAACTTGTTGCTGAGGCTCAGATGGGTTGCACGGTACTATCCGATCTTCCCACTGCCTTTCATTGGCCGGTCAGTGAGCCCCTTCGCTCATCGACTGCACGATTTTTTCCGCGGACTGTTCTCTGCGCCGAACGTCTATCCGCAAACCATCAGCAAGTTCGTGGCACTGGCGGCCCAATTGGTGACATCGGGCACATTGTGGCTGGATTTTGGGCGATTTGTGGAAACCGGCGTCTTCGGTCCCGGCGACGGCACAACGTACATCGAGAAACTGCCGTCATCCAAAGTTCCGCTTCTCATCATGGGCGGATCAAAGGATGGGCTGGCGCCCGAAGCCGCGGTCAAGGCCGCCGGAGCCATAACAGGTGATTCCGCGGAGCGTCAATGTATTATACTGGGTAAAGGATCGGGTTGCAGGGAGGACTATGGGCACGTGGACCTTCTCGTGGGAAAGCGTGTGGAGTCCGAAGTCTTCCCGCTGATCCTCCAATGGGTGGAGAATCACGACAGGTGAGCCGTAACGAGAAAAACTGAATTGCGCGTCCGGGATGGTTTCGGCCGGAAGCATTCGGTTTTCCAGCACTTGCACGTCGCGTCTCGTCGCGCCTTCCGGGTCAATACGGAGTGTCAGACCTCCCTCGGTATGCGCCGATCAGGGCACAGGGACCGGAATGCCGAACGGCCCACGCAAAGGTTCACCAATCGGTGGGAGATCAGGGAGGAGAGTGCTGGCGTACCCGCATCCAGGGCATGGGTCGTACGCTACCCGAGAGATTCGGGGAATTTCCCAGAGATTATAGGGCGTTGGTGGTTGAGCTGGCGTCGCGTTCGTTGGTGCGTAGGGATTGAAATGGTAGAAGGCGTTGGCTCCGGTAAAGGCGGAGAGGAGAAAGACTGAGACTAAGAGAAAGGTGAGGCTTTTGGTCATCATGCGTGCGCTCCGCTTCGGAGATATTCCGAGAGGATGATACCTTTAAAAGCTATTAATGTCAAATGGTTTATGATAGAGGATGAGGTAGTTTGTGAGGTCAGGGGCAATTGAACCGCACGGGCTTTTTTGGTTGACTTGGCGTGACAAACGGCTGTATTTTGATTATTTATACCTTAGGAGGTCTCAGGCGGTCGGCGAATGAAAATCCGCGTCGAAGACATACTCGAAGAGGGCCTCGAAATCGCACTGGCCGGAGACGAGGACGTGCTGTCCGATGCCATTGCGAAAATTCCGGCCCAGCGACGTATACAGATCGACCCTCGTGTAAAGGGTCATCTTCACGTGAGCCAGTGTGGCCAAGAGATTATTCTCTCCGGCAGCATCGAGACAACGTTCTCGCTTCTTTGCTCCCGTTGTCTTGCCGAATTTGACCTACCGGTGAGGGTGGACCCGCACGTGGTGATTCGACGCCGCGATGCCGATAATTTTGACGAAGCAGCGGATGGTGCCGACAAAGAGATCTATGCCTTTTTCATCGAAGGAGAGGAGATAGATCCGGGGGATGTCCTCATTCAAGAGCTTTTGCTGGAACTTCCCATGAAGCCACTGTGCCATGAAGACTGCCCCGGCCTCTGCGTGCAATGCGGAGCGGTGAAAGGCTCTGCAGAGTGCGCGTGCGAGGTCGCGCGTCCCGTGGACCCGCGTTGGGAGGCGCTGGCAAAGCTGAAGGATGGTTTGAACCCCTGAGGATGCGGCCCGGGGCAAAGACGAGGACGAGTTGCTCGGACACCTCGCTCAGAGTCCGGGAACGTGCATCTGAGATCCGTATATCCGAGTGGACGCGGACGCGTCCGAAGCGAAATGGCGTTGAGTGAGAAGGACAAGCCATGGCAGTACCAAAGAAGCGTGTTTCCCGCACGAGAAGGGACAAACGCAGAACCCACAAGAAACTGACCCCAGTCAACCTGACCACGTGTCCTCAATGTGGTGAGCTTTCCAGGCCACACAGAATCTGTGCGAGTTGCGGGTTCTACAAAGGTCGGGGTGTGATTGAGACCGAGGCTTAGACCTGGCGAGAATGGAAACCGCAGCCAACATTCCGAACAAGGGATCGATAGCTCTGATGTTTCCTGGACAGGGCTCTCAATTTCAGGGAATGTCGAGGAAACTCTCGCAGGAAAGCCCAACCGCGCGACAGCTTCTTGAACGGGCAGACGATATACTGGGGTATTCCCTGAGCAAGATCATGCACTCGGAATGTGGAGACGAGCTCAACCGGACGGTCCACACGCAACCGGCGATATTCGTACATTCGATGGCCCTGCTCGCTGGTTTACGTGAGCATTTTGCCCTTTCTCCGATCATAGCAGCGGGTCACTCGTTGGGTGAGTATTCAGCGTTGTGCGCGGCGGGGGTCCTGGATTTTGACGAAGCGCTGGACATTATCCGAGTGAGAGCCCTGGGCATGGAAGGAGCTCAACCTCCGGGTACTTGCGGAATGGCGGCCCTCGTGGGACTTACGAGAGATGAAGTCGTGACGCTGTTGGAAGCCCAACGGGCCGACCACGTGCTCGAGGCTGCCAATTTCAATTCCCCCGAGCAGGTGGTGGTTTCGGGCCATCTTCCCGCGATCAAACGCGTGGTGGATGCAGCCAAGAAATTGAAAAAATCGCGGGCGGTCATGTTATCAGTCTCGTCCGCGTTTCATACGCCTCTTATGGAATCGGCGAGAGAATCTCTCCGGAGACGATTGGAGCACGCCACCCTGAAAGAACCGAAGTTTCCTGTCGTGGCCAATGTGAACGGCCAGACTTACCCGTTCCCGGACGGAGCCAGGGAACTCCTGGCCGACCAGCTTGTCCGGCCGGTAATGTGGCAGGACTGTGTTCAGGCCATGCGCGGGGCCGGCGCGGACATCTTTGTGGAGGTGGGGCCGGGAAAAGTCCTGACCGGCTTGCTCAAAAGAATCGACAGGAAGGCTCGAGCCCTGAATGTTTCTCATCTCGAGGAAGCACGTTCGTTCCAGGGAGTGCTTGCATGAGCGGAGATTCGAGGTCTGCTCTGTCTCTGCTCGGGAAAACGGCCCTGATCACTGGCGGATCCCGAGGGATCGGGCGGGCCATTTCTCTGGGATTATCGTGCTGGGGGGCTTTTGTCGCGATAAACTATCGGGCAAGTGAGGAAGAGGCCCGCGAGACCTGTGAAGCGATCAGGGAACGAGGGGGGACAGCTATGCTCGTCCCGTTCGACGTGAGTGATCCTGACGCGGTGGACCGGAGTGTCACGAAGATTTTGGCCGAACGCGAGCGGATCGATATCCTGGTTAACAATGCCGGCATAACCCGAGACGGGCTCGTCGGACGAATGAAGCGTTCCGACTGGGATGAGGTGCTGGACACCAACCTGTCGGGAGCTTTTCATGTATGCCGGTGTGTGGCCAAGACAATGATCCGCAACCGACGGGGAAAAATTGTCAATGTGGCCTCCACCGCGGGTGAGACCGGCAACGCGGGGCAGGTGAACTATTCCGCGGCCAAGTCCGGTCTAATAGGGCTGACAAAGGCGCTTGCCAGAGAATTGGCCCCTCGCAACATCCTGGTCAATGCCGTGTCTCCGGGGATTATCGAAGGAGGGATGAGCGATCGACTCAGCGAGGACCAGTTGGAGGCGATCCGCGTACATGTGCCCCTCCGGAGAGTGGGTACTGCCGAAGATGTGGCTGCCGCGGTCCTGTTCTTGTGTTCGGGCATGTCCGATTACATCACGGGTCAGGTGATTCGGGTCAATGGCGGATTATATATGTAGTGCTCGACGGAGGAGGCCGATCCGATTCTCACCGATCCAGAGGTTACCCGAGGCCCGCGGATCCTCACGCACGTGACGCGTGGTTCGTTTCAGCCGGTGACGGGATCGCTCAGGAAGCTCACCGGATTTTCTCGACGGACGTGAAAAGAACCTGGGTCCGCCGAGCAGTTTTTGAGAGATTGGAAACCATTCCCGGGGCTGCCCGGCCTTCGCGCCTCAGGGAAGGGAACGGAAGCTTCTCGTACCTTCGGACGCAATCCCGGCGGTCGCTGAGAAGGTAACAGATGTGGGAGGACACCCAACATGAACGATGTGGAACTGAAAGTCGTGGATCTTATTGCCGAGGTGCTGGTTGACATCAACAAAGACAGCATTCAGATGAATTCCAAGATTGTGGAAGATCTCGGCGCGGAATCTCTGGACATCTACGATATGATCGCCCTCTTGGAGGACGAGTTCAATCTCGAGATTACCGACGAAGAAGTGGAAAAGATCCAAACGGTCCAGGATGTGGCCAATTTCATAAAAGAGGCCCAGACGGCGTCCTGATCCTGGGCCGCCAGACAGCGGCGGTAAAGGGTGGAGGAGATCGTGGGACATAGGGTGGTCATCACGGGGATGGGAACGGTCACCTGCCTCGGATCCGGTGTCGAAGCCAATTGGGCGGCACTCGAGGCCGGGAAGTCAGGGATCGGCCCCATCACACTCTTCGACACGGAGAGGTACCTCACGCGAATCGCGGGAGAGGTCCGCGGGAACTTTGATCCCCGCGGATATTTTTCCGAAAAGGAATTCCGGCGAATGGACCGGTATCAGCAGTTCGCGATGGTGGCCGGTGCCGAGGCGGTCGAGGACGCGAGCCTCAAGTGCCCGCCGAACGACCCCTACCGTCACGGAGTGGTAGTCGGGTCCGGCATGGGTGGCCTCAGAACCATCGAGGATGGCGTCGACCTCCTCAGGGATAGGGGACCGAAGGGCGCGCATCCCTTGCTGATTACGAAGGCGGTCATCAACCTCGCTCCGGGAATGCTCTCAATCAAATACGGTTACAAAGGGCCCAACTTCGGGGTGGTCAATGCCTGTACGTCCGGCACCTCTGCGATCGGTGAAGCCTTTAGAATAATCCGTGACGGACGGGTGGACACCATGATCACCGGGGGAGCAGAGGCAGTCGTCACCCGACTCTCCGTAGCGGCTTTCAACGCGTTAAGGGCCCTTTCCACGAGAAATGATGACCCGGAAGGCGCGTCGCGTCCTTTTGACCTCCACAGAGACGGGTTTGTCATCTCAGAAGGTGCGGGAATATTGATCCTGGAGTCCGAGGAGTACGCCCGACGCCGAGGTGCGAGGATTCATGCCGAAATCATAGGGTACGGCGCAAGCGATGACGCCTACCACATCGTCATGCCCGACGAAGACGGCGAAGGTGCCTACCGGGCCATGAAGGAAGCATTGGAAGACGGCGGTGTGGAACCGGGGCAGATCGATTACATCAACGCCCATGGAACCGCGACCGATCTCAATGATAGAATGGAGACCCGGGCAATCAGGAGTCTGTTCGGATCCGTCGCGGAAAAAGTCGCTATCAGTTCCACGAAGTCCATGACCGGCCATCTGATCGGCGCTGCTGGTGCTGTCGAGGTGATTTATACGGTATTGGCCATGAACAGGGGAATTGTCCCTCCCACCATCAACCTGGAGCATCCAGACCCTCAGTGCGACCTGGATTACACACCCAACAAAGCAGTTTCCAGGCACATTGAATACGCTCTCTCCAACAGTTTCGCGTTCGGCGGTCAGAATGCGAGCATCCTCATACGGCGAGTGTAAGCGAGATGCCGAAGATTCTCATCGGTTCCGATCATGCAGGGTTCGAGCTGAAAACGTTTCTCGCGGATGCCTTAAAACAACGGGGTCTCTCTGTGATAGACGTCGGATGCCATTCGAAAGCGTCGTGTGACTATCCCGAGTTTGCAAAAGACCTGTGCGTCCGGTTACTCGAGGGAGAGGCACCGCGCGGCATGCTCATTTGCGGAACGGGTCTGGGAATGTCGATGGCTGCCAATCGTTACCGGGGGATCAGGGCCGCGCTCTGCACTACCGAGTACCATGCCCGGATGAGTCGCGCACATAATGACTGCAATGTCCTCGTTCTCGGAGGTCGAGTCACGGGCTGCGATCTGGCATTGTCGATCCTCAGGGAATGGCTGGAAACCAGCTTTGAAGGAGAAAGGCACCAGCGGCGAATTGACCTGATTGAACAGTTGTCTCTGAATGCGGAGACCGAAAAATAGAGCGGAGACAGCAGCGACTCACACACCGAGGTCCGGCACATCGGATCGGCAGGGCGCAGGTTTGAGTCAGGGGAAGGATACGATCTCGGTCTTTTCAGCGGCGGCTCAGAGGGAGCAGGTCTCATCTTCCGGAGTGCACGGGAGTTGATTGACCGATTCCCGGACGGTGTGCTGCACCCATGATGCGACAGAGGGGTTCGCGGGGCCTGGGAACGAGTCATCCGAGAGACGGGACAGGAGAGATCCTTGGCAAAGGACCTCCGGCTGGAACCGCGTTCCAACAAAAACACTCAAAAAGTGTAGGGAGCTCATCTATTCAATGACGGAGGCAAATGTCCCTGGTGAACGGACGTAAAGGAAGACAATGACTGCGCTTGAGAAGACGGACCCGGAAATATATCGAATGATCGCCTGCGAGAAGGAGCGGCAACAGCATCGTCTGGAGCTGATTGCGTCCGAAAATTTCACCTCTGCGGCCGTCATGGAAGCGCAGGGAAGCATCCTCACGAACAAATATGCCGAGGGGTATCCCGGGAGGCGATACTACGGGGGATGCCTGCATGTAGACGCGATCGAGGACCTTGCGCGTGAGCGCGCAGAAGTGTTGTTCGGAGCAGACCACGCTAATGTACAGCCCCATTCGGGGACCCAGGCGAACATGTCGGTCTTCTTCTCGGCCATGAAACCCGGAGACGCGTACCTCGGCATGGACCTCGCCCATGGCGGCCATCTCTCGATGGGGCATCCAAAGAATTTCTCCGGAATTATCTATCGCGCGATCCCCTACACGGTACGCAGCGACGATCAGAGAATTGATTATGACCACGTACGGGATTTGGCCCGCAAGTTTCGGCCGAGGATGATCATCGCGGGTGCCAGCGCCTATCCAAGAACGATCGACTACGAGCTGTTTGGTGAAATAGCCCGCGAAATCGACGCCATCCTGATGGCCGACATCGCCCACATTGCCGGATTAATCGTCACGGGCCTGCACCCGTCGCCCTTCCCCCACGCGGACTACGTCACCACTACGACTCACAAGACGCTCAGGGGGCCGCGAGGGGGCTTGGTACTCTGCCGGAAAGAATATGCCGCACGGCTCGATTCCTGCATTTTTCCCGGCATGCAGGGCGGACCCCTCATGCATGTGATCGCGGCGAAGGCGGTGGCGCTGGCTGAGGCGGCAACACCGGAATTTCGTGAATACCAGAAAAGAACCGTCGAAAGCGCGAAGATCCTTGCCGAGGCCCTTCTGGAAGAGGGCTTTTCCCTGGTCTCGGGGGGCACGGACAACCACCTCATTCTCATCGATCTCACGGACAAAGGAATGAATGGGGCCGAGGCCCAGGAGCTTCTCGAACAGGCAGGCATAACCGTCAACAAGAACTCAATCCCATTCGACCCGCTTCCCCCTGCAAAGAGCTCGGGCATCAGGCTCGGGACTCCCGCGGTAAGCACCCGGCTGATGGGGAGTGATGAAATGAAACTGATCGCTTCTCTCATCGCAAGGGTCTTGACAAACGCTGGAGATGAGAAGATGATCGCCCGAGTCAAGCAGCAGGTGATCGACTTGTGCGAGCGGTTTCCGCTGTACACCGAGGACGGAGATACCCCCCGTTGACAAAAGCAACAAGAGGATGGTCCTGGTCAGAGAAGCTCTTCCCGAGAAGGCGTTTCGAGTCTGACTTTCCGCTGGTGTTATGGTTCGCAGGCCTGTGGCTCTATCTCAAGAGTTTCCTGTATGTCTGCTACCTCTATATGATCGGCGTTGAGCCACCGCCGTACTCCCTGGCGACCAAGGTGGAAATTGCCTATTTCGCACTGGCCTTTGTCCCGTCGTTTCTGCTCGGACTCGCCCTGTGGAGAGAGAAAAAGGCGGCAGTCAACCTTGCCATCGCTTTTCTTATCGTAGACACTCCCCTCCTGCTCTTCCACGTCATGCGTCTGTCTGAGGCAGGATTCCTGGATACCGGCCTTACCTGGCTCCTCGAGTTCGGCAGCCTGGCAGTGAATGCCATCGCCCTGGTTTGGCTGATCGGATACCGGATGGGTGGAGAAACCACGTGATCCCTTGAACCGGTCTTCCGGCTACCCCGACAGGATGAAGATCGCGGCGGTGACGGGTGGCGGTGACTGGCCCGGGCCCGGCCCCATACGAGCCCTACCCATGTTACCCGATCGTTTTACCCGCATGTGCGCCAAACCGTGAAGGGGATCCGCACCCCAATGAAAAATGAGGGGCAACCTCTCCCTGTACCGGCATTGATCGTAACCTCCTTGCACCAGCACGGAGTCCGGGGACGCCCACCGAGGTTGTTTCCCGGAAACCGACAGAAGGACACGCGAGGGTTGCACTTCTCTTAAGAACCTGCTCCTACAGGGACGCGCAGTTCTTCGCCTCCACTTTGCCGTCTGATGACGAAGGGCCCCGACGTGGTAGGGCAGGTACGTTCAACTCTATCCATCGACGGGACGTGCGATTTTTGGTTCGTACGGCCGTGTTCCGTGCTTGACGCTCACTTCGCCTATTTGCTATGTATGGTTACCTTGCCTTGTCTCTCGTGTGACAATCGGCGAAACGCCTATCCTCCTTGACGACACAGCGGCCTCAGTTTTTTCACGGGGTCAAGCGGTGGTAACCGGCTCTGAGTGGAGGTGTGGTCAAACAAGGAATTCTATCCAAAAAGTTCCGCAAGGAGTTGATTCTATGAGTGACGAGTACGATGTCGAGCTCACCGAAGAACACATTATGCTTCGGGACATGGTTCGCAAGTTCGCGGACAAAGAGGTCGCTCCCGTTGTGGACGAAGACGAAAAGAGCCATCGGTTCCAACGGGAACTGGTGAACCAGATGGCAGAGTTGGGCCTCTTCGGGTGCCCTGTTCCTGAGGAATACGGCGGAAATGGTATGGGATACCTGGCTCATGCCATTGTTACCGAGGAAATCGGTAGGGTTTCCGGCTCATTGAGGGTCGCGTTTAATATGCAGACCATGGGCACGGCGCTGTCGATTCTCAAATGGGGC
>JARRRG010000001.1:0-21173 GCA_037380965.1 Deltaproteobacteria bacterium | reverse complement strand
GTCAAGATATGTCGCGGGCTCAGCACACCACTCCACGTCAACCTTCTGAAGCGCTCTCCGAACTGCACTCCGATGAGATTTGGACACAAATCCTTCGATCGGCTGGGTTAGGTCAGCGACAAAGTGCTCCTTAAAGGCTGCAAATACATCAAAGTGCCGTCTCAGCCATTCGGGATCGAAGTTGGCGAATGGGTCCGTCACTAGCGAAAGTGACACCAAATCATCCCCTATCACGTCCAAATCCTCTGGGAGTCCGGCCCAGTTGCGACATACGAACAAAGGGTAGCAGCCCATGCCGTCTTTGTAGGTCGTGCCGAATATCGGTCTTTCAAGAATCCAACCGCCACACGAAGGCAGTTCTCTGGGCTCTCCAAACTTCTCCAGCGAGTGAGCGTAGAGTGGGTGACTGTACCCCGCCGAAACTGCTAGGCGATTCACTGTAACCCTTTCATCCCAGTCCGAGCGCTATACCGGAGTTGAAAAGACTTCGGCACGCCGCAAGTTCAGGTGACATCCGATAGACCAGCCTGTCCTACAACGGAAGTCGGTCCGGTATTCGAAAGAAGCGTCTGCTCATCTCCGGAGGGAGACGATGATGTCACAAATGGCCTCGACAGCGCACAGGTCGAGGCTGTCGTAGATAGGTAGCGTCAGGATGCGCGCGGCGGTGCGCCGCGCAACGGTCAGCGGTTCGTTCGTTGGAATACTCCGATAGCAGGCATAATCACAGACGAGAGGATAAAAGTATCGACGGGAGAACACATTCCATTCTTTGAGCCTTTCAAACAATGCATCGCGGCTCATGCCGAACTCCCTCTCGTCCACTTCCACTGGCACATACGTGTAGTTCGCCTTGATTTCTGGCGACAGGGCCGGCGTGAGACATATGCCGGGAACTTCTGTCAGCCTCTCACGGTACAGGCCACTGATCCGGGCCCTCTTTTCCGTTATCTCGTCAAGATACTTCAGGACCTGTAAGCCCATCAGAGCCTGTAATTCATTCATCTTGGCATTGGTTCCTGGCATGACAACTTCAGTTTCATTCTTGAAACCGAAGTTCTTGAGGTGGTCGAGTACTCCTTTTAGCCCACTGTCTCTGAAAACGGCCATCCCACCTTCGAGAGAATGGAACGACTTCGTCGCGTGGAAGCTGAACATACTCAAATCACCAAAGTCGGCGATCGACCTGCTGCCGACTGTGACTCCAAAGACGTGCGCAGCGTCGTAGATGAGCTGTAAGTTATTTCGCCTCGCAATGTCGCTTAGTGCGGCCAGCTTGCAGGGGTGACCGTACACATGAACCGCCAAGATCGCCGTCGTCCACGGCGTGATCGCCGCCTCGATTCTCGCAGGATCAATGGTGTAGTAATCGGGCTCGATGTCCACGAAGACCGGCCTGAGTTTGTTCCAAAACAGGGCATGCGTTGTCGCCACGAATGTGTAGGGGGTCGTAATCACCTCGCCGGATATCCTCATGCCTTGTAAGGCAAGCTGCAACGCGAGGGTTCCGTTGTTGAAGATGGAGATGTTGTCGGTCCCGAGGAGACGACACAGCTCCTGCTCGAACCGACGCAGAACTGGTCCGGCGTTGGTCAACCATCGGTTCTCCCATATCTCTTCAAGGCCTTGCCTGAACTCGTCCAGCGGGGGCAGGAAAGGCCGTGTCACATAGATCGGCTTCTCAAACGGCTTGATCATGAGTTACCCTGCGGGGTTGCCAGCCCTTCAGTCTTTGCCCTCTGCCCAGCCAGACGCCGCCGGAGATACTCCCTGACCTCGAAAGCAATTTTCACCAGACGCCGTGGCAAATAGTACTTGGTGAGTGCGATTATCACCTTGTCACACCTTGTCAAATAGGATTTGTATCTCAGGCGGTCTTCCTCGGGAAGATCTGGATGCCCATTCTTATTCAAGTACAATCGCAGCATGATCACCTTCCGCTGTGCTTTCCGAACTGCATCCCGGCACTCCTTACCCGCATCCCGGACGAACTCGTCCAACATCCAGAGTATGCTGTCTACAGTCCTCCTTCGCGCTTCCACGCCGGCGGAGCGAACCGTCCAAGAACCCGGGACGTTGACTCTGTAGAGAGACATGACGTCCGGCAGGCATACCACTTTCCCGCGGCTCGCGCAGAGAATCATAAAGGGATAGTCTCCGATCTCGGAGTCACTGAGCCATATAGGGATCGGGGCAAGCACGGATCTCCGCGCCAGAATCGAAGCTGTCGTCATCAAACGGGGCTGCGCTACTATCACTTCCTCGAGGGAAAAGGTCTTCGGCTTTCGGCCGTGGTGCCTGGCCCTTACCCTCCCCCTCGCCACGTCCAGTACCTCCGCCGCGTGACACACCATAGCGCAGTCGGGCTCGCACTCCATGACGTCCACCTGCTTCTGGAGCTTTCGATCGTCCGTCCACAGATCGTCACCCTCGCACAACGCGATATAGCACCCACGAGCGGCTTCGTGAACTCGCTTGACGTTTTGCGCACTTCCCACGTTGGAGTTCGAAAGAATCACCCTGATCGATCCGGGAAAGCGCCGCTGGTAATCCAACACGATTTCACGGGTCTCGTCCGTGGAGCAATCCTCTCCGATGATCAGCTCTACAGGAAAGGCCGTCTTCTGCGACAGGACCCCTTGAATCGCATCTGCGATATACGGTCCGTGGTTATAGGTGATCATCAAAACGCTCACTACCGGCTTCACCTTCGATGCCAGCGGATCAGTGATTTCCGTATGAGAACTCAAATGCGAGGTGACTTTGGCTGGATCCAGCGTTTCTGACATCGTTTAGAGTCTCTGCTCAAAAACCATTACTTCGTTGTCGGAGAGCCCGATATCTGTTCTGGGCAATAGACGCTATCTCTACGAATGAAAAGATCTTTGCGGCACTGCAGAGACCTACATATACTATTATTCCAAGTAATGTTTCAAGTGACAGTACCGCCACGCTATTCTGAATTGGAAGATACCCGGCGATCAACACCGCACATCCCATAACGACTGCAGAGAAGAACATTGGAAGGAGGTCCTTGATTTGTTCGGATGTCGGATAGTTGATGAGCTTTCCACTGTAGAAACTGTTCATGTAAAAGGCTGCAATAGATGTAACGATCTGACCGTAAAGCATGGGGATGATTCCCCAAGGCGCTGTCAGAAAGATCACGGCGGTGATCAGGATCTTCTTGTAGATCTCTAGTCGGAAAAAGAGATCCGAGCGCCCCAAGGCCATCAGGACGTTCAGATTGATAACATGGCAAGGAAACAGCAAGCCTACGATGCAAAGGAGTTGTAGAAAGGGTACGCACGGGAGCCATTTGTCTGTCAGTACCACAAGAACCAGCGGCTTCGCGACAACCGCCATGCCAATCATCAAAGGGAAATTGATCATACCCAAGCTGGTGAGAGTCTTGCGAGTTGCCCGCTTCAATCGATCAGGACTGTCCTGCATCGAGGAGAACACCGGGAAGGTGACGCGGCCAATAGTCTTGGACAGGTTTCCACTCGGGAATCGCACCGCCTGATCGGCTTGCGTGTAGTAGCCGAGCGTCGTCGCTGAGAACATCCTTCCTATTACAACGAGGTAAAGGTTATTGTAGATGGTGTCCAGCAGACCTGAGAAGAGCAGCTTCGAGCCGAACGTAAACATCGATCGCAGCGAGATGAAGCTAAACGCCCAGGAGGGACGCCAGGGAAGAAAGAGCCAGAGTAGCGTAGTTCGGAAGAGGTTATTGCTTATGGACTGTGCTGCCAGGCTCCAGACCCCGAATCCTCGGTAGGCCATGGCGATGCCAATGCCGCCTGAGAGCATTGCCGCAATCACACTCACTTTCATTTGCGCTTTGAAGTCGATGCGTTTTGTCAGCAGTGTCGTGTGAATGACCCCGAAGGCGTTGATGACGAACGTCACCGACATGACCCGAGCCAGGGGTACAAGGAGCGGCACCTCGTAGAAAGCGCCGATCAAAGGTGCCGACAGGAACAACAGCCCCCCGACCAGAAAGCCGACCAAAATGTTGAAATAGAATACCGAACACTCGTCCAGATGGGTGACGTCTTGCTTCTGGACCAGAGCCGAGCCAAACCCACTGTCGACGAAGGACTGGGCAAGAGCAATGAAGATCGTGAGCATTGCTATTAGGCCGAATTCCGTGGGCAGGAGTAACCTTGCGAGGACAATCGAGACCAGAACCTGGACTCCCTGATGTCCGATTCGCTCGATCGAACTCCAGAAGAGGCCGCTGATCGTGCTATTACGTGCCGTATTCACCATCTGGATCTTTGCCCGTCCACGCCTGTGAGCCGTCGAGCCGGAACTGAGAGCTGCGCTCGAAAACCTCCCTCACCACACTAGCTGACCAATCTTGGTTGGACCGAAATCAAGAGCACAGCCGCCCCGATACCCTCGGTGCGAAGGCTCGACCCTATTTCCCGGATCGTTCCGCGCTTGTTGCTGCCTCTCCAATCCAACTCGCCTCTATCCTCTGACCTGCACCTCGCTTCACAAACAGGAGGATCCTGATCCCTCTGAACTCGGCCTCATCTTCAACGAGGTGCGTCTCCTTCAACTCCTTCAGGGCTGGCCGGCTGTCCCACCCTACACCAGGCAACACATCATTCCACAATACACACCACACTCGGTCGCGTCGTCCCGAAATCGCCTTGAGTAGTCCCGTGGCGGGCACATCGAGTATGTCACGCAGTCCGAAAGGAGACGGATAAATACAGTCCAACGTGCCCCTATTCGTTCTGAGTTTCGAATAGTAATACTCAAAAGGAAACTTCGCTGAAGGTCCATACAATATCACTCCGTCGCCCGGTATAGAATGCTCCAACACGTACTTCGTCGCAGATCTCCAGTCATCCTTGTGCGTCCGATAATAGCCCTGATAAACACTGTTAACGGACAAGACTGCAAATCCGCAAACGGCCAGTCTATACAGAATCGGATTCCGTATCCTTGACAACCCGATGGCAACCAGGATCACCAATGGGGCCAGGGACGCCATCAGGTACCTGGATACAAAGACAGGCTTTGCAGCCACAGAAAACGCAAACGCGATAGCAATGGGAATTAACATCCAACCCAACAGCAATGCATAGTGCTTCGAGAATGTCCCCTGTCTTCCCGATTTGTGAAGGTCTTCAACTAGGAATACCAAGCTCAATACTCCGAAGACGAAATACGCCAAGAGTATCGTCCTACTTCCACTGTCGCCGCTCAAACGGCCAAATAGTTCTACAAAACTCCAGAACGAAGGCCGACGCACCCATCCTAACACGTATCCTCCACCATTGGCGTAAATGAATAGACCCACTGGTGCTACAAGGACCGCAATGAAGAAGGCACAAAGGAACATCCGTCGCCAGCGCCCTTTCTCTTGCAGGAAAAGGGGGACCAAAACTCCTTGGGAAACCAGTACAAGCAAGCCAAAGAAGTGGTTGTATACCATTAAGGCACTGACGCTGACGTACAAAACACAGGGTGTTCGCCTTGGATTCCGAAGTACGTCGATGAAGAAGTAGTACGAGGCCGTCGCCAAAAAGAGATATAATGTGTAGCCTTTGACCTCTTGGGAGTATTGGATCGCGTATGCGTTAGTCGCGAGGATCAGGCTTGCGGCGAGCCCGACTCTTCTGTCGAACAGCCGCACGGCTATCAAATAGACCATCACAATTGCGCACACCGAGAACACTACCGACAAAGCTCGGGCGGCAGACTCGCTGTCGCCACAGGGGTACACCCAAAGCTTCAGCACAGCGTAATAGAGAGCCATGTTCAGCTCACGGTGGGAAACGTAGCTTGAAAAGTGCCTCCAGTCCAAATTGGCGATAGCGACACTCCATGCCTCGTCGAGCCATAGGCTGTCTGAGCCGAGATTCTGCAGCGACAGGCCGAGCGCGAGGGCAATGGGGATGACAAGCAGGTATGGGAAGCGCTTGTTCGTCTCGTGGACTTCCTGCGTTTTGCGCAGGCCCTTTTTCACTGCGAGGAGGTTGTTCAACATGGTGGGTCGTCTTTGAGGAACTAGGTCGAAAGCCCATCGACCTCCGATGGCGAATCGAAGTTATCGATGGCTGCTGCGACCCTCACGGCCTGTTCGTTGGTCAGCTGAGGGAACATCGGGAGAGAAAGGACCCGGTCAGCGCACTCCTCGGCCGCCGGGAAAGCTCCTCGAGTGTACCCCAGTTCCCGATAGGCTTCCTGCAAATGAATTGGGATGGGGTAGTGAATGAGGGTTTGCACTCCCTTCTGCTCGAGATACGTTTGCAGCGCCCCGCGCCTGGGGTGTCGGATTACGTAGAGGTGAAAGATATGTGTGCCGTAGCGCATCTCCGTGGGCTTCTGGACTTGGTCAGCGGCTATGTTTTCAGAGTATAGCCGGGCAATCGCCTGGCGGCGCGCGTTCCAACGATCGAGGTACTTCAGTTTTACGAGCAGGACTGCCGCCTGCAGCTCGTCCAGCCGGCTGTTGATCCCTTTGATCGTGTGGTGGTAGCGTTTCTCCTGACCATAATTCCGAAGCATCCTTAGTTTGTGCGCACCGTCAGGGTCCTTCGTGAGCACCATTCCACCATCACCGTATGCCCCAAGATTCTTGCTGGGATAGAAGCTGAAAGCAGCATAATCCCCCAGTGATCCCACCTTGCGCCCCCGGTAGAGTGCGCCGGCTGCTTGACAGGCATCTTCGATCACCGTGAGATCGAATTCTTGCGCTATCTCAGTGATCGGGTCCATCGGAGCACTTTGCCCGTAGAGATGCACGGGAACGATGGCCTTGAGCCGATGTCCCAGGCGCTTCTTCTCCTTCTTCGCGAGGGCTCGGAGGAGGGTAGGGTCCATCGTGTAACTGTGCGGATCGATGTCCACTAAAAGAGGAACGGCGCCGGCAAGACTTATCGCTGAAACCGTGGGTACGGCGGTGTTCGGAACGGTGATCACGTAATCCCCGTTTCCGACTCCGGCGGCCAACAGAGCGAGGTGGATCGCCTCCGTTCCAGAACCCACGCCCAGGGCGTGGACATCATCTCCAATATAGTCGGCGAACGCCGCTTCGAACTCCTCGAGTTTCTTCCCGAGCACGAACCAGCCGTTCCGACAGACCGTTCGGATCGCCTCGTCGATCTCCCCGGACAACTCCTCATACTCCCGACGCAGGTCACCGAACGGAATCATCGGTGCTTCCCCAATAGTGGACTCTGTGCTCTCGATAGTACTCGATCGTCCGGGCTACTCCCTCACGATTGTCCGCCTTCGGTTCCCACCCGATCACGGCCCGGGCCTTGGAGATGTCCGAGTAGAAGTCCCCGGGTTCCTGTGCCGCTCTTTCCGGGCTGAACGGGGCGAACTCCCATCTCCCGCTCCCCGCGACTTCCACGATGACTTTGGCCAATTCGAGGAAGCTGGTCGGCCGGTCCACACCGATGTTGAACACTTCTCCGTACGCCCCATTGCACAAGGCGGCCTTCATAATTGCTTCGACGGCATCCTGCACGTAGAGAAAGTCCCGCAGGATGGAGCCGTCGCCGAATACCTGAATCGTCTCTCCATCGATTGCGAGGCGAATGAACCAGTTCACAACGCCAAAGCGATGATGCTGCATCTGGGCGCGCTCGCCATAGATGTTGGTCAGGCGAAGGGTGGTCGTACTGATCCCGTGATTATCGTGGTAGATCTTGAATAGCTTCTGGGCCGTGAGGCTCGAGAGTTCATAGATTCCCTTGGGGTGCAGAGGGGCATCCTCTGTGACGGGGAGCTTAGCAGCAGAGCCGTACTCCCCCCGCGTACCCGTGTAGATGACCCGGGCGTCCCTGTTGTGCTTCCTGCATGCCTCCAACAATACTGCAGAGCCTCGCACATTGATCTCAATGTCGGGAAATGGGTCTACGAGACTCAGGATATGGTCGTTTTGCCCAGCGAGATGAAAGATGTAGTCCTTGCCCTTGACCACATAGTTCATGCTGTTTTCGTCTCGGATGTCACTGAAGTTGACGCGAACATCGTCCTTGACCGGCTCGATGTTGAAGGGATTGCCGCCAAGTCCGGGAATCATGGCGTCCAAAAGCGTTACGTCTGCTCCCTCGTGAACCAGCCGGATCGCCAGGTTGCTTCCGATGAATCCAAGACCACCGGTGATCAGGATCGCCTTACCTGAGAATGAGCCTTCCTTTCCCATCGCTGCCCTCCTTAGGGAAAAGTAGCGGTACCCTTGGTGTTTTCACTCCCAAACGCCGTCTCTTGGCCGATCAGCAACTGCGCGAGAGCTTCGTTGCACCGGGCTCCCGCAATTGACCGAGTCGCGGACCACGAACTGGGGGTTACCGTTGTCCTTCATGAACATCCGTCCAAGGTATTCGCCGACCATGCCAATCGCCACCAGTTGAACACCGGAGACAACGAGGAGCGAAATCATGATCGACGCCCAACCTGGCGGTAAATTGGGCTCGCTCAGCCGCTCGATTAGGGAGTACACAGCGACGAGCATACCGGCAAAGGCAAGCAGGCACCCGGTAACAACGGCGAGGCGCAAGGGCAGAATCGAGAAATTAGTGAACATGTTCAGCCACAGGGAGCAAAGCTTGCGCACAGTGTAGCTCGACCGCCCTTCAACCCTCGCGTCGTGGCGTACCTGCACGGTTGCGTAGTTCCGGCTGATCCTGAGTATCAATCCGTCAATATACGGGTAGGGTCCCGTGTACTTTACGAGTTCGTCAAGGAGAAAGCGGTTAACCGCTTTAAAGGAGGACAAATAAAGGTCCATTGGCTTGTGGATCAGGATGCTTGCCACGAGGTTGTTGAACCAGCTCCCCAGATTCCTCACGGCATGGTGTCTCTTCTTCACGTAGCGAGAAAAGACAACGTCGTATCCGTCATTCAGCTTCTCCACGAGCTTGGCTATTTCCGAGGGAGGGTTCTGGAAGTCGTCATCGACCACGACGGCGGCGTCACCCGTACAGTAGTTGAAGCCCGCCATGACCGCGTTGTGCTCACCGAAGTTTCGGGAGAGGTCCAGGAACTTTGTCTGGGGAGAGCTATCAGCAATGGCCCGACAGACTTCCGCTGAGTTGTCCAAAGGGCTGCCATCATTCACCAGGACTATCTCGAGATCATATTCAGACCCCAGTTCCCTGGCGATCTCCTCAACCAGACGAGCGATCGTCGCGGCTCCATTGAACACCGGAATGACAACGGATAATTTCATGGCACATCCCTACCGCGTTGAATCCCAGATCCTGAAACGAGATCAGGAGTCTCCCTGTCTGCATGTGGTATTCTCAGTTTAGGTCTCATCGCACTTTCTTTCGCCCCACGACAAACAAAGAGCTACCGAAAGGCCTCCTTCGAAGCACGCGATTCTCCATCAGCGTTAGTCCCAAGAAGAACTGGTTGAGGAATGCAGGCGGTAGATTGACATCGGACCGAATGGCATGATGAGGATTCCATCGCATCTTCATCCTCTGGAACAGTCTTGTTGAGTAGATCATAGGTGAGAGCAAGAAAGGCCAATACAGCTCCTGAACGACTTTAAACCGGTCTTCCTTCAGCAACCTTCGAGTATCCCTCCTAGAAAACCGTACTCGGATGCCGACGCTAAAGTCATGGATCCCACGAAACGCCTTGAGCGCAGGCAAGTTGAGGATCAAGAGTCCTCCCGGCTTCAAAAGCCTGTGGGACTGGTCCACGATATCCTCTTGTTCTTGCTCACAGAAGAAGTACAGCGTATCGTTACTGACGATCGCGTCGATCGATCTCTCAGCATAAAGCCGCGCAACGGACCTGAGATCCCCAGACTGCACATCGAACCCTCTTCGACAGCACCAATCGGTGGCGTAGTTTGATACATCGAATCCGCGGAGATTCCAAAACTGACACTGACTTAAATACTTCAGCAAACCCCCGGTTCCACATCCAGCGTCAAGAATCAGGGGGTCCCGACCCGGTAGGTAACGGTGTATTGTGTCTCGAACGAGGGAATGTAGCGCACGGTACCACCACAACGTCTGCTCCGCCGTGGCCATCTTCGCGTATTCTTCAGGTTGTTCAAGCACTACGCTGCGACACGCGGTTGTCTGCGCTGTGAAACACCCAGAAGTTTTGAAGCAGGAAGCTGATCACCGAGACAATGCCGATGACCACGACCTGCGCCACGATCGGACCCAATATCCGGAGCTCTACGATCAGGCTCAGGAAGAGGAGGTTCAGACAGAAGACGAAAACGTATGTAGCCAGGTACTTGAGTGGGCTGTGCACTGTGCTTCCGTGACTCGAGAAGGTCCAGAAGCGATTCATACAGTAACCAGCGATAATGCCACCGGTATACTCGACCGGTAGAGCAACGGCATAATGGCATCCAAGCTGGATCAGGAGCACGTAGACCATGTAAAAGATGACGGTATTGATTCCACCGGTCAACAGGAACTTGACCGACTTCGTGGGAATTCCTTCCGTAGGCGTGGCCTTACTAGACAAGGCGCCGCAACCTCGTCGGTGGAGGCGCTCAAACCAGCGGATCGGGAGCCTGGATATTCGGGTTGCCAGCGAGGCTCCGGGCATTTCGTTGTGGCCGTTCATCGGTGGGCAGGATCCTGCATCCAGGGAGCTATGACGCGAGCACGGAAGCTGCCGTCAGCAGAGAGCCTCTGCCTGAGCTCTGATTCGATTCCTGCCTGCGCCTCGCGGCCTCGGACGTATAACTCCCAGAGCTCTGTCTTCTCGAGCGTGTTCAGAGTGCCCAAAGCCTTGGCCAGCGAAAGGCGATCGACCATCTCATCGTATTTTTTCAGCTCTTTCATGTGCGTTTCGTATTCTCTCGTTCCCAGCACCTGTTCGAGGGGAGCATAGTCACTGTATTCCCCGGGCCGATGACGTTCGACCCCGGTCGGCGCGGGGTCGAAAAGGCAGATGAGTGTCACGTACCCGTCCACAATTCTGATTTCATGCTTGTTTCGAGTGCATTGGAGCGGTGGACGGAGCTCGCTACCACCAATCCCACCAGGTCCGTCACCGGCCGTTTCATTCAGGTGATAGGTTGAGTCACCGTCCAAGGTGAACCACGGTCCCCAGTTTTGACTCGCATCCGAGTAGGGGTGTTCCGCCATGCGGACGTGGGCAGTCCCACTGACGTCGTAGCAGACATTCATTTCAGTGCGGGAGCTGTATCCCATCTTGAACACCGGCTCCCCATCCTGATTCTTGGGAAGCCCATCCACATCGAACATGGTGGTCCGGAACCACGCGATGGGACATGCGGATCTCGAAAGCAGAACCGGGTCGTGATGGAGGAAGATCCGTCGACTCAAGTACTGAGGTGTAAGGATCCAGCGAAGGGACTGGGATTCGCACGCGCAGGCCGCAAGAAACGTCTCGTCGCGCAACAGCAGACGCCTGCCGCGCACCTGCGAACTCGATGGGCTCGATGCAATCAGAAGTTCCGTCCCGGCATCGGCGTTCAGGACCCCTTCCAAACCGGGCGGAAGATAGAGGTGTACGCCCGCCTGCAGGTGATATCTTCGCGTCGTTTCAGATGCGACCCGAAGTTCTGCGGTTCCCCGAAGTACGCTTGCTATGTGCCCCACGTCGGCATCCGGTTTCAACTCTCCGACCTCGACGAACCGAATCCGGTCGACGTTCAGCCCTTCCGGATGTGCCTCAGGGGAAAGGATATGAGCCCTCGCAAAAGCATCTTCCCCGTTTCGACGCCAATCATTTCGAATGATCTTTTCCACGGATTCCCTTCCAGTCCCGGAAAACCCGACTATCGATCTTTCGCCAGACGGTCCACCCTCTTCCCCAGGGGCAAGTATTCTCTCAGGTTCCGATCACCGCATTCCGAATCTTCGTCCTGTCGATCTTCCCGGAGGACGTCTTCGGCAGTGAATCCCAAAAATCGACCGTCTCGGGGATCATGTACTTAGGCAGCAGAGAGGCGCAGTGCACGGCGACGCTCTCCTTGGTGACAGCCCGTCCGTCCTCCGGGACAATGACTGCGACAATCCTGTTGCCAATCAAATCATCCGGAATGGGTATGACCACAGCACTTCTGATTCCCAGATGGCTCAAGAGAACCGCCTCAATCTCCTCCAGCTCGATGCGATATCCCCTGCTCTTCACCATCTGGTCTTTTCGCCCGGCGAAGACGAAATTCCCCTGATCATCCAACCTGACAAGATCCCCGGTTCTATAGACCGTCTTCCTAAGGGCCGGAAACCGGGGGTCGGGGACGAACTTTTCACTGGTCATATCCTCGGCATCCCAGTACCCGAGCGCGACGGTCGATCCGCCTACGAACAGCTCACCTTCCTCGCCGGGCCGCGTGACCAATTCGTTGGAATCGCGCACTGCAAACACATCGAAATTGGGGAAGGACTTGCCGATCGGGATCCTCCATCCATCATGCTCCGGGATTTGCTGAACGGGATAGAACATCGAAGAATTTGCTTCGGTCTGCCCATAGATATTGTAGAAGGAAGCGTTGCGCATAACTCGCCTGAGAGCTCGCAAGACCCTGACGGGCATGACATCTCCGGAAAAATGCACGATGCGAAGGGAATCCAGGTTGAATTTCTCCAACGCCCCTTTATCGAGGAGTAATGCCAAGACGGACGACACCGAGTTCCAAACGGAAATCCTTTCCTTCTCGATGTATTCCGCCATCTTGATCGGAAAGGTCGAATAGACTTCGGGCAAGAGCATAACCGTAGCGCCCGACTGCAGACCAACGAAAATGTCGAAGACAGAAAGATCAAAATGCAGCGGCGCTTGGCTGCAAAACCTGTCCCCCGGAGTGATATTGAAGAAATCCGCGGCCATCCTGACAAAGGCTAGTGCATTTAGATGAGACAGCACGACACCCTTGGGATTCCCTGTAGAGCCGGATGTATGAAGGATGTAGGCTGGACTGGTGTCGGAAATATCGAGAGGAGGAGGTTCGCCCACCGAAGTGCTCATCGCCTCGCTCCATGAGACGCACTTCCCAGGGATACTGTCCTGGAATCGATCGCAGTCGTCCGTGTCGGCAACGACCAAGCCTCGGATCGACGGCGCCCCGTGGTGTTCGCGAAACAGCTTTTCTATATTTTTCGACGCTGCAACAAGACATTCGATGTCGCAGTTTCCCAGGATGTACTCGACCCTGTGAGGCGGGGCCATGGGATCAATGGGGACATAGATTCCACCAGCCTTAAGAATCCCGAATAGAGAGATGATGGACTCGAGAGACTTGCCCAGAAAGATCCCGACGCGATTCCCCCGTTCCAGACCCATCTGCAGAAGTGTCAGGGCGAGCGCGTCGCTCTTTCTCTCCAACTCCTCATACGTGATGGATTGGTCGCGGCAAACAAACGCCTCTTTGGCGGCGTATTGTCTCGCACTCTGCGCCAAGAGATGGTGGAGTAAGAATTCCTTCATATAACCATGTCCAACTTCAAGGCCGGTTCATAGTCCCAGGAAGCTCGAAATAATGTTCTTCTGGATTTCCGAGGTTCCCGAGTAGATTTTCCCCGCGATCGAATCCCGGAGGTTGCGTTCAAAGTCCATTTCTTTCGAGTACCCATACGCTCCGTGGATTTGCAGGGCCTCCAGACAGTTTGCGACATAGCTCTCACTGATGAACAACTTCGATACGGCCGATTCGATGGGAGCTCGCTTCCCGGTCGCCTTGAGCCAGGCGACTTTATAGAGTGCCAGCTGGGAAAGCTCGAGCCGGACTTTCATCTCTGCAATCTTGTTCGAAATGGACTGGTTCTTTCCGATGGGTCGGCCGAACTGGTTCCTGAGCTTCGCATAACTGATACATTCCTCGAGGTCTCTGGCCATTGCCCCCACATGGGTAGCGAACAGGCAACTCCTCTCCCACTCCATTTCCGAATTGAAGATCGCGGACCCCGCTCCCTCTTTCCCGAGTCTGTTTTCCTCGGGGACCTCACAGTTATCCAGGATGACCTCCCCCAGCGGACAGGTCCGCAGGCCCATCATTTCGAGAGGCTTCCCGACCGAAATGCCGGGAAACCCTTTTTCGACGATGAAGGTCGAAAACCCGGCGAACCCCTTCGTGGCATCGGTGACGGCGAAGACCAACAGGACGTCCGCAATGGGGGCATTCGAGATGAACATCTTCGTCCCGTTGATGAAGTATCGATCGCCCTTCTTCTCGGCTCTGCACGTCATGCTGAACGCATCGGAGCCGGCATCCGGTTCGGTCATGGCATGTCCACCGACCCATGATCCGCTGACGAGCGGGGGCAGATACCTCTGCTTCTGGGCATCCGTTCCGAATTTCAGGATCGGGGACTCGCACGTCCAGATGTGAGAATTAATCGAAAACAAGAGGCCACTATCTCTGCACCCAAAACCAAGCCCTTCCATGGCGGCGATACAGGTCAGGATGTCTCTGCCCAGGCCCCCGTATTCCTCCGGCATGGGAAGCCCCTGAATTCCGAACTCGGCACACTTGTCCCATGATTCACGGCTGAATTCTCCTTTCTCTTCGCGTTCCTTTGTGCCAGTGTTGAGGGTCTTGAGGGAGAAGTTGATTGCTGATTCCTTGAACATCGCCTGATCTTCTGTTAACGAGAAATCCATAGCCGATCGTCCCTCTTCGCCTACTGCTTCTTCGTCTTGTCTTCGATGAACCGGACCATGCTATTCAGGCTTTGAAAGTTTTCAGGGATTATCTCTTCGTCCTGAATCGTCATGCTAAACGTCTCCTCTAGACGGACAATCAGTTTCATGATTGCCATCGAATCAAGCATACCGTGCTCAAGGAGATCCTCGTCTGGATCCAGAGACTCCTTGCCCGAATCAGTTGCGATCTCACTTAGCAGGAGCTTCTCAAGAGTGCCATGAATATGCATTATACGGTTACCTCACTTCCACTTCAGCCCAGCCGTCCAAGACTTCAGACGGCTAGGTAACAGGTTGGAGATTGCCAGAGTCCTATTGGCAATCTCAGAAAAACAAGCCTATTTTCTACAACTTCAAGACGGTTAAGTTCGGGATCCGCGCGTCGAATTCCGTATTTCGACATTTTCTAAGGACAGAATGCTATTCAAACATCAGTTGACCACTCTTAGCGCGACCGAAGATCACCCTTCGCTTGCCACTCCCGAACCAAGATCAGCCAGCGACAGCCTGAATCCTCTTCATTTCTTTATGGACAACCGCTCCTTAGGGCATTGGGGCACACTTCACTGACGCCTACAGTCTCTGTCCTCTAATCTCAGGAGATTGCACGGGCATGGGTGGTCGCAAGATAGTTGTTACATGGGGCGCATTTTCATGCCAGTGAAGTTCGGTCCCTATCTCAAACCCTAGCCTTCGATAGAACGGCAGGTTTCGAGGATTGGAGGACCAAGCCCAGACTGGGAGACCCTCCCGGTCGCACATTCTCAGAACATTCTCGAGGAGAAAGAGCCCCGTGCCAAGCGGGGCGGTCGGAAGGGCACCTATGAACTCAAGATACCGATGGTTGAACTTCGGACGGAATGTGTCAACCCACCGAAAGAACTCGTTTGCATGGGACCGTGCCCGAAGCAAAGGGGGCATATAGCGCACGCCATCGGGATAGCCGCGCTTCCCCTCACACACCAGCCAGGTGACTACAACTGCGGAACGATCGGCAGTTCCGAACACGTCCCAGCTGTAACGTCGCATCCATCGTAAGAACAGTGTAAAGAAGACTGTTGCATCCTCCAGCCGTGTGGCGGCTTTCGGCATAGCCCAGAGGTGCACCGGATCCTCCGTATAAGCCTCGGCGAGGACTCGTGCTGCAACTCCCAGTTCGCTGGGATCCAAACGCTCGACCAACATTTCCTCCTGCATGATGGCTCCCTTTCCCCGCTCCTGGCCTAGTTTCCGAGCTCAAACCACGCCAAATCCCCTCGGCGATCCCCTAGTGTCCTCGAACACAAGAAGCAGCGACCAAGAAGACTGGGCAGTTCTGGGACAATCCCAGAAATCAGATCCTCCTGGCACCGGTAGCCGATGATCTGTGCATCGGAGAAGTCTAGCCTGTCTTCCTGCCGATGAGGTCCTGGAGATCTCCCAGGGTTTTCAGCCCAACAATCTCATGTGTGCTAAAACGAATGTTATAGGCATCCTCAATGGCCGTGATCACCCTGATATGGCTCAATGAATCCCAACCTGGGACCATTGCGGCTGTCGTAGCATCGCTGAACTCGAATTCCCTGAGTTCAAGCTCCCGCAAAATGAGCTGCCTCAATTTCTCCGAAATCATCAGTTCCCTCTCTAGAGATATAGTAGCTCTCGGATCGCTCTCTTTTGGTTGATTTTGCGTGCAGGTTTGCCTGCGGAACTCTTGATGAGCCACCGCGGACTGGCAAGGTATACCCTTGATATCGTCACATCAATGTCCATACATGCTTCCACGATGGAACGCCGTAAGATGCTCTGCGAACTCTGGTCACGGCAGGGAGTCTCCGCGACGATGCAGATCTCTTCTGTCCCAAGGTCCTCGTTCTCAATCCCGAACGCAATGACCCTCCCCGCAAGGACACCGTCAAGTTGACTGACGACATCTTCGATATCTTCCGGGTAGATATTCTTCCCCGCCACGATGATGATGTCCTTCTTTCGCCCCATGACGTAGAGTTCGCCTTCATGAAGGAATCCGAAGTCGCCACTGTAATATGCGCCGTCCCTAAGGACTTCGGCCGTCTTGACCTTGTTGTTCCTATATCCGTCGAAAAGGGAAACCGACCGGATGACAATTTCCCCAATATGTCCATGAGGAAGGCTTTCTCCATCTTCCCCGAGTATCTGCACCTCACACCCGGATATCGGGGCGCCGGATGACACGCAATGGCGCGCGCCATCCACTTCTGCGGATAATGCGGCGATGCCCTTTTCGACCTGCTGCCGAGATACGCTGATCGTCCTGGCCTCCGTGCAGGGCGGTGTCTGGGTCACGGCGAACGTTGTCTCCGCCATTGCATAGCATGCGGCCAAAGCCTCCCTGCGAAGACCATACGGAGCAAACCGCCGGAAAAACATCTCATGGCTCTCCGCGCGGACTGGTTCGCTGCAATTAATCACCATTCTGAGACTATCGAGTCTGACTCCTTCCAAGTCCTCGTCCCTAATCCGACTTGCCATAAGGTTGTAAGCGAAGTTCGGCAACCATGTGAGTGTCCCTTGCTCCTTTGATATCGCGTCCAAAAGGATGACCGGTGCGACAACCCACTCAAATGGATCGAGCTGCACAAGAGGGATCCCCAACACCAGCGGAAGATAGAACGCAGCGATGAGCCCCATGTCGTGATAGAGCGGAAGCCAGCTGACAACACGATCTCGCGGGGAGACCTTGATCGCTGCTGCGTAACAGTGAACGTGTTCGAGAACCGCTCGGTGGGAGAGGACTACGGCCTTTTGCAGACCCGTAGTACCAGAAGAGTGCTGGAGGAGACATGGCGATGAGGTGTCGGCTGTTCGTTCGATGCGGAGCTCACGTGATTGGACAGGTTGGCGAGACCACTCGAAAGGGAATAGGATTCCACGTATTGAACTGCCGGGACTTGAAAGTAAAGGTCCCACGATCGGCTCAAGCTCACACTCCGTCAACACCCAATCCAGCCCGGAAGTACGCGACATCCCCTCCAATCCCGATCTGAACTTATCAGGATGAAGCCTCGGATTGGGATATGCCAACACGGCGGGGAGAGCCCCTATGGCACTGACCGCCATATAGACGGGGTAGAAATCCCTGCTATGGCGGATTATGAGTCCGCAAACGTCCCCCGCTTCCACACCATACTCCTGCAAGAGAACAGCGTAGCTGCAGGCCTCGTCCACGAGCTCGCCCCAGCTCCACGAATACGGTTCCCGCCCTGCCGCCCAGTGAACGATGGCGGTCTTCTCCGAAGCTCTTTCCGCATGATCGCACCACTGGCGCCAGACGGTGTAATCCACCATGGGATTCACTGAAGAGGGACCCCTATCCTCACTTACTCCTCCGCTCCAACCACCCCGGCCGCCTCACCAGCCCATCGGCGGCAGGTGAATAACTCCGTTTCCCACGAGTTCCCCTCCTCCCCCAAGCGAACATGGCCAACCCCCTTCTTCATCCCCTGCTACACTACGAAGCAAAGCGCCTAAACGTCAGGACGCCCGAAATTCACTCCACGCCGTGCAACCTTGGCCAACCTAACTTCAATGCCTCACAATCGCCGCAGACCAAGCAAAGCCGGCACCATTTGTCAACGTCATGACGAGACTGCCCTTCGTAATCAAGCCGTCGTCCAGCGCATCCCTATAGTTGATTACCATGTCGCTCTCCTGAACGTGCCCCCTCTCCGCCAATCTTCGCGTATACACCTTCTCCCGCGGGATGCCCGTTGCCCTGCAAAAATAGTCCTGATCCCACGTAGAAAAGTTTGGATAGATATACAGATCTATGTCCTCCCTGCTCTTACCCGCCTTCCTCAATATCCTGTCAATCAGCCTGTTGAACATTGTGAAATTCATCAATATCACATTGTCATTGAACTTCTTCACATTGCAGTGCATGTGAAGTAGTCTCTCCAGATTATCCTCGCGATCACCGGTGCGCTGCCCTAGACCGGGAACATACCACACATCATGAAGGCGTCCCACAGAAATAATGTCAATGTCCGTTATAATTGCGCGCCCACATCCCTTCCTTAGAATAAGGGCTGATCCTCCATCGCTCGACACTGTGATAGGATAGTATGTCTTGTTGTATTTTGGCGTCCTATCGCCCGCAAACAATAGCGCTCTTTTCAAACCACTTTCCGACGAAATCAACGCACATGCCGACTGCAAAGCGAAGTGATAGCTAGAGCATCCACCCACGGTGATTGCTGTACAAAACGCGTTGCGCGCATCAATCTCTCTCTGTATGAAACCGGCGGCAGACCATGTCGGACCTATGTAATCTTCTGGAATACTCGTAAAATCAATTACTACATCGATGTCGTTCCCCGTGAGACCTGCTTTAGTCATGACCTTCTGCACAGCCCGAAGAGCCAACTGTGACGAAAGTTCCTCCGTGACGTGAATCTCTTCTATCCCTACGTCCTGTCTGAAGTCAATCGCCTTCGCAAGTGTTCCCAAAGGGATATCTTCCTCTTCTAGCACCTCACTGACGTTTCGCTTTGATTCCGGGAGAAAATACGCTTCCGCTTCTATTCCGACGCCCTCTCTCATAGTCTCCTCTCCCCCTCACTCTACATACTAACAATCATCGCGCCGTATGAAAACCCCCACCCGTGAGAACAGACAGCCACAAACCGTGACCTCTTTTCGCTTCTGATGCTGGCGACTTGGGAGAGATTGACAACAAAGTCCGCGCCATGCATGTGGCCATACTGCCTTCTGTTTGCGCCAAATGGATCATCGAGGGTCAATCCGAATACTCGCTCGAAGCTCTCCCTGTCGTTCGCCGATATGTTTGGTGTTATAAATGTCGACAACTCATCCATGCCTACGCCCGCATTCTCGGCTGCCCGCCTCGTCACCGCCTTTAGGGTGTCCAGACTCGAGTCCTGTGAGTACATTGCAGTGTCAACTCGTAGTCGGTAAAGATCAAGTCGATCAGGGTTGGCCAGTCCGCCGCCCTCGACGAATGACACGTCGTTCAATCTACCATCCGACCACAGCTCGACACTCATGACTTCGCAGCCAGATCTGCCCCGACTCAGAATGACGGCGCTGCCACCATCACCGAGAACAGTCAGCGGGGTATCGGGATTGATCACACGATTGCCTGGCAATGCCACATCCGCGGAGATCAGGAGCGCGTTCTTGACTTCTGCTGTCTTTATCAGCGATGCAGCGAACTTAACCGCCGTCAGGAAATTCGTTGTTCCTCCACCGCCAAAACCAAGATTAAATGCCTTAGCAGCTCCCAACTCAGCCTGGATCTTGTTGCTCATGCACCACGATGGGACCACGTAATCCTGCGGCAGCGCAGAGTAGTCCACCACCAATTCGATCTCACTACCTTTCAGACTCGCCTTCTTTAGGCACTCCTTCGCAGCTGCCAACGCCAGTTGCGATCTCCATTTCCCTTCAAATACTCGAAACCGAGTGATCCCCAGCCCATCGGCAGTGGCCGACTCAAGCTTTACCTGCTCGCTCTTACACACATCTTCAACAAGCATCTCGCGAGGCGGCAGGCAGCAAGAAGTCGAAACGATTCTCACGGCCACACTTCCAGTTTCCGTCTTCATCCCACTCTCCCTAGGTCACCTGGCGCAGAACCTCGCCCCACCTACATCTACAGTCTCTCCGTCGGTGCCGTGGTTTCCTGTATGCCAGCGACTCAGGAGACCTGCCTCGGCCACGCGAGATGACCTCACACGGCGCTCGTCTCCGTCCAACGGTCACCTGCACGAACCGACTTAACATGCCTCATCTCACCGGCCACGTCAGCCATTGACCGACCTCGTCACTCCGCTTCGGAAGCAGCTCACCCGCCTTCCCAACGTACACACTCTTGGGCTTTGTATTCCCAGTGATTAGGACACCGGCACCGACGATCGATTCTCTCCCAACCCTTGCCACGTCAACGATCGTCGAGTTCGCTCCAAGAAAGCAATACGGCTCGATCTTCGCACACCCCAAGACGACACAATGAGACGCCAGAAAACAGTGATCCCCTATAACGGAGTCATGCCCTACGATTCCTCCGCACGCGACAATCACGTCATTGCCAATCTCAACGAAAGGCTGAATAACACTTCCCTCGCCGATGTAGCAGTTGTCCCCAAGAACCAATCCCGGCCATACCACAGCCTTCGAACTGACGTAACTTATCAGCTCATATCCCTTATCCTTCGCCTCTTGATATTTCTCGGCTCTACTTCTGTTCAGACGCCCGAACTGCATTGCGACGAACATCTTATACTCAGTCGGTGGATATGCGCGTTCAACGGCCTCGAACGGCACCACATGCAATCCGCATACAGTATCCTCTTTCAGAAACTCTCTATCGACGGTGAAGGCGACAACTTCATGAGGAGAATCGTGAGTCAGATAGAAATGGCTCATGACGGCCATCTTCGCCGATCCAAATATAACTACTCTCGCCATCGCACCGTCCCTCCGTTCAACCGATCTTCGTTCCCCGGCGCCGCCTACGCCAGCCCATCCAGTTTCAGCGGCGCGGAACCCACCGATCCTCCCTCCTTCTC